>JBEVTH010000294.1:0-2985 GCA_041156085.1 Candidatus Nitrososphaera maunauluensis | reverse complement strand
TTTTGTCGATGTACTTTCGATACTAGTCTTATCTTGGATTCCTAATTGATAACTATACGGTTTTCTGTTTGTATGCGTAAAAGGAAACCTTGTGACATCATTGATGAAATAACGCTTCTTTCTATTTCAAATTTGTAGGATTGATCTTGCGTTTTGACTTTTATTTGTGTATTTATTTATATACATTGATTAGCAAGTCAGATAAAAGATAAATGAAGAAAATGAAAACAACAACATCCTCATACTCTTCTTCTATTGAATATCCCCCAGGTCCCCATTCAATTTTGCCTAACAAATTACTACGTGAGTTCATACATAATCCTATCAAAACGTTGATGTATATTGCATATACCTATGGCGATATTTCTCATTTTAAGTTTGGAAGACAACACGTCTATTTAATTAATAATCCCCATTACATCGAAGACATATTAATTAGAAATCATAAAAACTTTATAAAAAGCAGAGGTTTACAGGTTTCAAAGCGCTTATTGGGAGAAGGGTTGGTTACTAGTGAAGGAGAATATCATGATAGGCAAAGAAGAATAATACAACCCGCATTTCATCCTACTCTTATAAAGAAATACGCAGATATAATGACAACCTATGCTGTGAATATGTGCCGGCGATGGCAGGATGGCATGACAGTTGACATTCATAAAGAAATGATGTATACAACATTAGAAATTATTAGCAAGGCAGTCTTGGGTTCAGAGGTTAAATTAGAAAAAGATGATGACGAAGTTGGAAATGCGCTTACGGTTTGTATGGAATACTTTAATCGTCTCCAAATGCCATTTGGTGAATTAATCGAAAAAGTACCTATATTGCCTGTTAACAAGGGCTATCAACGTGCTAAGAAAATATTGGATTCCATAGTATACAATATGATAAAAGAACATCGAGACAATGAGATAAAAGGCACACAGCAAGGAGATTTGCTATATACTCTACTTCAAGCACAAGACGAAGAAGCAAGGATTGAACGTATGAATGACACTCAGCTAAGAGATGAAGTTATGACAATATTTCTGGCAGGTCATGAAACAACAGCCAATGCACTCACATGGACACTTTATTTATTGTCACAACATCCAACTGTAACAGATAAGTTGTACGAAGAACTAGATTCTGTACTTGGCAGCAATAATGATAAAGACAACAACAGCAATAGTAATAGCAACAGTAAAAGAGTCCCAACCGTAGAAGACGTACCAAAATTAGAATATACTGAAAAGGTCTTCAGAGAATCCATGCGTCTTTATCCACCGGCATGGACTATAGGTCGTCAAGCTATAAATGACTACAAGGTTGACAAGTATGTTATACCTGCTGGTTCGATTATTCTAATGAGCCAATATGTAATGCATAGAAACCCTATTTACTATATTGATCCTGACCTATTTTATCCTGATCGCTGGAACAAAGAGGTAAAGTCTCATCTTCCTAGGTTTAGTTACTTTCCCTTTGGTGGTGGTATCCGAGGATGCGTAGGCGAACCATTTGCATGGATGGAAGGAATATTGCTTATATCCACAATATGCAGCCAATGGAAAATGCATCATGATACAAATCACAAAGTTGAATTAAAGCCACTTATTACATTACGGCCTAAATATGGCATGCGTATGAAGCTAGAAGTTAGAAAATAATAAAAACTGTAAAAGTCATCGTCAAATTAAGCAGTTGTTTTACTTCAGTAATCCGTTGACACTTAAAGCCATACTTCTATGTCATGGTCATCATACGCGCTACTAAATGTTTAATTATGTTTATCGAATGTTTCTATCCTCTAAAAAAACCCGGTTTGTAGTTGTTGCTATCTTTCCAGTTTCCTCTCCTTGTTGCTCTTCTATGTTGTCATTGGATTTTCTAGATACAAACCTGTAGCATCATCAACTAACATTTTGTTTAAAAAGATCTCTGCTCAAGAGCTCAATAAACCATCTATTAGGTGCTCTTAGCATAAGAGTGATTAGGAAAAAAATACACACACATTTCATTTCATTTCTTAATCCTGTAGAGATTTCTATGCGATACTATGACAAGCCTGTTGTCGCTTATACGTTTAATCTGAACATCAATTGATAATATACCATACCTTTCCGAATTCCCCTCTCCTTTTTTATCGGAGATAGAATATTCTACTTCGAATTCGTCACCGGCATAAGCTTCAGCTAAAAATCTAGTATGTCTATTATTCCATGATGGATCTCCATCCATTCCATATAACAGCATAATATTATTGGAAAATATGTCTAGTCGTGTCATCTCACCTTCCGCACGTGCTATTATAGCTCTGCCTGGTAAAAGAGTAGCATTTCTAATCCCTTCTTTTGCAGCTAATTCTGGATTTTCATGTAAGATGTTCTTTGTCTTTGCAAATGATATGTATTTTTCAAATTCGTCCTTGTCAATACATATATGTGATTTGAATTTCTGTCCTACTTTAAAATCTTCAAATTTCAAGACTTATTTTGAAAGCTATGGAGTTAAACTCAATATATTTTAACAAGTCTCTACCAAACTTGCTATATATTCTTGATTGCAACTGAGAAGATGTCACCTGCATTTGTTCTAGCTTCAAAAACAGAAAGATATCGTAGTCGGACTTATTTGCTACTATTACGACTTCGCATAATCCTTAAGTCCTGTGAAGTCAAGTGCAACAACGGGCTCATTTCCTACAACCCATGCATTATGTCCAGGTGGAATAACTAGAGCATCACCAGCACCAAACTCATCTTCTGTTCCATCGTCCATTACAACCTTCATTCTACCAGAGACCATGTACTGAGTGTGCGGAGCCTGACAACTATTCGTTTTGACCAGGGGTTTGACACATTTTTCCCAACTCCATCCTGGTTCGAGGGTTGCTCGTCCAATAGTTATATCAGCGAAATTTGCAAGTTCAATCTTTCCTTTCTCAAATGATCGTGTTTCATCAGGTGAGTTTAAACTTTTCTTTTGCATTTTTGACATTTT
>JBEVTH010000293.1:0-3003 GCA_041156085.1 Candidatus Nitrososphaera maunauluensis | reverse complement strand
ATTGCCAATAAGAAAACCATCGCTTGTATGGACAGGTTTATTGATAATGTAGTCTGTTGGTGGATTTATTGGTAATGGTTCTGTCATAGGAAAGATGATACTGTCTCCTCTTTGGACTTAAACCTAACAATAACTCCAATTAAGATATCGTTACCATTTTCGAAGACCTCATTAGCCATCATTGTTTTGCCTCCATACATATAATGTATATATCCGTATCTTTGAGTACTGCAATGCTCATAATATGATGTTAACATACAGTAATAAAAAATCTGAGAAATCATATGCAAACATTTGCAGTCATTTGCAAACGAATATACAGAAAATAATAATCATATGTCTTGCAATATCCATACTATCATTTCTGTATAGTGATGTCAAGATGTTGAGACTCCATATAGCATTTCTTAAAATCTATAAATATCGTTTTGAAGAATAAAATTAGTATCATATCGACTTGTCACTCTGATTTCCTAAAGAAGAAACGTAATATAGAAAATTTGATACAGCACAATAGCTATCATCATAGAATCAGCAATTTTGTTTGTTTTTGAAATATCATTGCGATCGCATTATGATGATTACATAACTGGTAACGTTAACGGGGATGTTTTACAGCAGCTATGCTATTTCATGAATATGCTTTAGCTGATGGAGAAGGGCCATCATTGGAGTATATTTACAGATTCCTATCTCTACTGCATATATCACTCATACATTAAGAGTTCGCGTAGGGTTCTTTTTTTTCTGCAAGTGCAGCTTCAGCATCGACCTCTCCTTCTTTTATCTGTTGTTTTATTGTTGCAGATGAAAAGTCAGCATCCTCAAAAAGGAAATGATGGTCTGGATCTTCTTTACGTTCTATATGTATTATTTTGTCTATAATTCTACCACGTTCCTCTATTATGCTGTTGAATTCTTCCTCTAACTCTTCAAATCCTGATTTGGCACTTCCTTCTAGTTTTGTTGTGCTTAGAATGCGGTGCATTCTTTCCATGACCTTAAAATGTTTTTTGATTATATCCGAGCTCTTTACAATTTCTTGGAGTGACTTGTCTGTAAACAATATATCTCTAATTCTGTGCAAGCTTTCATACATATTGCCTGGAAGCTTTTCTTGTGTTTTAGGAAACACGTCGCTCACGTAGATTCTTTTTGGATGTTTAGGTGAAGCGTTTACAACAGCCATTAGTGGAGTGCTATGTGATAAACTACCGTCCCATAGATAACTACCATCAATTTTCTCCCACGATATTCCGTATATTCCATAACCTGTACATGCTGCTACCTGTTCGACGGTTATGTTTGTATTATTGCTATCAAAGACGACAGTTTCAGCTTTCTGTATATTCGTAGACGTTAAAATCAACCTCGGTAGTTTGTCATGATCATGAAGCGTATTCTTAATTGTACCTTTAAGTTTCCTAAAATCAATGTACTTTTTTAGAGTCTCTTTCAGTTGTACAGTGGAATATAAATAAGGTGAATTAAGTAAATAGTAATAAGGCAATCCACCTTGGATGAACCATATAGGTGTAAAAGATCTAGCATTACCATAAGTTAGGGTGTACGTTGCTGCCATATATGCTCGTTGCTTATAAGGAAAAAATGAAGGTGTAAAATTTTCTGCCATATCTAGCCAAAAATCCTCAAGTGTTTTTACCGATTCGCTAATACCATTTTCCTGATCGTAACCAGCTGCTATTATTGTTGCATTTACCGCCCCAATAGAAGTACCTGCAATTATGTCAAATTTCACACCATGCCTAGCCAGGGACTTGCATACGCCACATTCGTAAGCACCAAGAGATCCTCCTGCTTGCATTGCGAGGACAGTTTCCACTTTCGATCTATGTTGATTGAGCGCATTATCTTTTTTCATTAAGTGTTCTAACTGGATAGATAGGACAGGATGCCATATACGAGTTTCAGACAGTTACATTGTAATGAGTATCCATTTTACATTAGAGTAGTATAATGAGTCTAGAAACACCTTATTCTTATATCTGATTATTTCTTTTTTCCTTTTCATTATTTCTATTGCACAGCTATCTGCCAGTGTCTATCTAATACTATATGCTAATCGCAATTCTAGTATCAAATGTCAACTTTGTAGAAGGAAAAGGTTCTGATCTCCATTCGCCAATACGTTAATCTAAGCTGAAAGGAAGACTATCCATATGCTGATTCTGTCTTGATACGTTTTAGAATATACATATAAAAATTATTATGACAGAAATGGTAAAGTTGACTGAATCGTAATACATAAAAAATCTAATCAAGATATTATAATACATTCACTCTATATTATGAACAGAAAGCTTTCCCATGTCAAGAAATAACTGCAACTAGAATATGCTTAAAAATTGATTCCTTCGCCTATTCTCCCCGACACCAGCAGTAGATCCTTCGTATTTGTGACCGTTAGGTCCGGCTGCAGTAGTTACATTGCTCTTGGAGAAGCTCGTCGTGTTAGTAGCATTACTCCCTGTTGTTGGTAATATGGTGGTATTTTTTGCTACCTGCGCGTGAGCCAAAAAATGGGCCTGAAAAATAGTTGACGACGATGCAAATAAAGTAAAAGCTAAGAATCCCATCATGCCGCTCAACGGTAAGAATATGCAATTCGTGCGTTTTGATTCATGAATACATCATCAAAAGTATTTTATATAAATATTCCAGTTTATATAACATACAAATCAAGTCCTGTACGCGTTTAGCATTATTTTATCGAGTTATTGAGAAGCAGATACAATATTAACAATAATAATCTACGGCTGTTAAAATTCCAAAAACTATCATTATTATAGTACTATTTCAGATAATTAATTGTGCCTTCCATTAATATTATAGGAAGAGTCGGTTTCCTACATGTCCTATAACAATATCCACCCTACTGATATTCATCGGTATCAAAGGAAAACAGCAAAAGCCTTTGTAACCATTACAACAATAGCCATTCTAGTTACATCGATCTTTACTATTACGAATTCTTACATTATA
>JBEVTH010000292.1:0-3052 GCA_041156085.1 Candidatus Nitrososphaera maunauluensis | reverse complement strand
TGGATAGAACTAAAATTATGGATTCAGATATATCATGTATATGACTCAAAACGAAGATCTAGAGGAAAAGAAATTGTTAGGCTCTGGGGGTTATGCTATTGCCAAACTAACAGAACAAGAGGAACTCAAAGCCAACCTTGGAGTTCCTCAAATATTTCTAGGGAATGTAGGAAGATTGAATGAAAACAGATTTTCGAAATATTACTGCAATAAATGCACAAAAGAATATCTTGACTCTCCTGCAATAAGTTACGAAAATCCAAATGAAGAAGTAAGTGAAGGTGTGACGCTTGTCGAAAAAGGAGAATACAAGTGTAGAGTGTGCAATAACATAATATCACAATATCGCAAGTTCAATAAATGAGAAATGAAGTATTCTGACAAGCCTACTAGACTTTTCCTCATAGTATGGTTTCTAGTTATTTGATTTAAGAGGGATGTCTTTTTGTGCAACCTAGAATTCAAGATTTCGTATGTTAACACTGCGTTTACCACTTCCCCTCTTACTATGTCTTGATCCTTGTTAGTTGTACTTGTAGAACTGTAGTTTATCTAACCTCGTAACAATCTCACTATATTGAGGATGTCCAGTAATAAATCTGTATTTGTCTTTGCGAATTCAATTCTTTTGAGTTCGTTTACTTTGAATTTAATTTCATTATCGGCATTAATTTAGTCAAAGTGATTTTGAGCTGTTGACACTAATAAACAATTGTAGCTATAGCGGATTTACTTCCTACTTCCATAGCTCTTATCTTAACTTTCTTGCCTACTTTTCCTCCCCACTTGACAAATATTACAAATCCTTGTATCCTAGCAATACCATCTCCTTGGCTATTGATTTCGGTAATGTCTACCTCATATTCCTTGCCCACTTCGATTGGTGGTTTTGAAACAGGAGGACTTCCTCTATTGAAGTTTCCATGTCTATTGTTATTATTACTACTACTGCTACTACTACTGCTGCCGCCACTGCCATATCTCCCACTGTGATCTCTGTTTTCAAAGGTTTTTCGTGGCGGAGGAGGACTATCATTCTCATGTCCTGGATGTGATCTTATATGACGCCAGTATTGTGAATTTGTGATCGGATTTTTGCAAATAGGACAGTTGGGATAACCACATTTATGGTATGCTGTGAAGTTTGGATGAATCATTACATTGCACTGGTCGCATTTGTTGCCATTACTATTCTTCAAAATATTCCCAATCACTAGTTTACAATAAGCACAATTAGATGTATCGGAATCCTCTAGTAATAAAGGAGAGGATTCTAACGAAAGCAGAGAGACCATTTTTCCATATTCATATTACACCATTCTCGCATCTAAAAGAGAATAACAGACAAATTACAATTAGAATTATGTCTCATTTCAGTTATCCATAAACCTTTTTTTACAATTCCATTCTTCTATTTAGTTATTTTTATTGTATATCTATCTTTATACATATATTTTAGCTATAGTGACATTCATTATCATCATCTGATTAGAGATTGTCACAACAACATTCAAGGCAAATTTTGATTGCTGGAGGAGGATATGCTGGAATTCAAGCTGCTATTACTTTGGAACGTCTGCTAAAGGGAAAAGATTCAAAAATATTACTAATTGATAAAAACAAATACCACACTCTCCTTCCCAGTCTGCCAGAGATTATCTCAAAGCGTGGATTTTCTATTATTAATTATAAAGATATCATCCAAACTAAGAAAATTGATTTTATTCAGACAACGATTACTAATATTGATTTAGATAAGAGAGAACTCTTTACTAGCGGGAATCCTTATCCATTAAGATATGATTATCTGATTATATCTTTGGGAAGTAAGCCTTTCTTACCTGAGATTCCTGGATTAAGAGAATATGCATTTCAGTTTAATACTATTCAGGATGCTGAGAAAATAGCTACCAATCTGTTAGATACCAATCCCAAGGAAAATATAATCATAGGAGGCGGAGGAGCAACTGGAGTAGAACTTGCTGGCGAAATAGTAGCTGTGTTAAAACAACGCTATTCTAGAGCCAACCAACATCATCATCATATTACCGTTACATTGGTATCTCCGTATCTACTTCCTGGCTTCCCAGAGTCGACAGTGAAATGGGCAAAAGCATACCTAGAAAGTCTGCAGGTCAATCTAGTTCTAGGCAGCGAATGTTATATTACAGAAGTAAAAACTGATTCAATCCGCCTTAAAAATGGAAGCGAAATCAAAACTACGATGTTCATTTGGACAGGAGGCGTTACTACAATACCACTTCTTCAAAACATTGGCTTAAAAACTGGCGATAAAGGAAGGGTTGTTGTCAATAAATTTCTCCAAGCCACTGGAAGAGCGGATGTTTTTGTGATTGGCGATGCTGCCCTCATAGTGGATAATCAAGGACAACCGTTACCAACAAATGCATATTTTGCAGAACAGCATGGGAAGGTTGCAGCACAAAATATCTTTGCGCTAGTTGAAGGGAAGAAGTTACAAGAGTATATACCAGAGCAAGCTGGATCGAATTTTGCTATTTCAATTGGATCGAACTTTGCAGTTTCAAGAGTAGGAGGACTGGATCTTTTTGGTTATTCAGCAAGTAAACTCAAGAAGATAATTAAAATGAAATATTTAAGAGATATTGGTGGTTCAACATTAGCTGGAAAAGAATATTCCAAATTTTGAAATGGTGGAGTTTGCCTAAAAGCAGTAGTAAAAGTAGTAGATGATGCCATGTCAATAATCAATCTAAAACCTAAAAATCATAGATATCCTAACCTTTTCTCATGATAGCTGCAGAAGCAGCAGTTATGTCGTTTTATAACATTTATACATTGAATTGAAGACCCAGTTGAACGTTTTAAGTAAATCTTTAGTGTAATGACACCTGACCTAAGCAAGAAACGAAATCAGATTTATGGTGGTAATCAGGTACAAAGAAGAGTCTAGTTCTATCTATCATAACGGTATACAATTACTAATAATAACGAAATTAAGAATAAGAAATTAAGAATAAGAAATAGCAAGGAATAAGTATCATGAAAGCTGTGTGTCAAACATCACATC
>JBEVTH010000291.1:0-3071 GCA_041156085.1 Candidatus Nitrososphaera maunauluensis | reverse complement strand
TTGTAGAAGCAGATGAAGTCAGAATATATCAGGTTATTTCAAATCTGCTTAGAAACGCTCAAAAATTCACAAATAAAGGGACTATTTCTATAACAACACAGGAAAATATGCCAAGAGTGAGGTCGTTGTTGCTGTAAAGGACACAGGTTCTGGAATATCTTCTGATATCATGCCAGAGCTATTCTCAAAATTTGCAACAGGTTCTTCACAAGGTATTGGCGTGGGATTGTTTGTGTCAAAAAGTATTGTAGAAGCTCACGATGGCAAAATATGGGCTGAGAATAATAATAATAATAGCGATGTTGATAGACAGATATTTCTATTGCAGTAACGTAGATAAAATTAAAGCAAATGCAAGGCATCTCATGTTAAATATTGCAGTCACGCAGGAATGCCCTGGATATTGGAAGGTAGATGATTATGGATTAAGCGATCTTTCTAAACTAGATTTGAACCTAAAAAATGAATTCAATGCTAGCAAGAGGGATTTGATGGACGAAAAAAGTAGAATAATAGCATCTAGACATTCAGAATAAATAGTGAAAGATTGTATTTCTAGATAGATTAGTAATCGATGAAGGGTAAAAATCAGTGGTATTATGGCAAGATTATTTTGATTTCCTTATAGCTTGGTATCGTAGTCATAGTTTGGGCCCTTATATTCTTCCTCTCTACTGATTTTTCCATCAAGCAATTTTAGTGCTATATCATAACGTCTTACTGCTTCAGTAACAGTCTTCTTCCATTCACACTGGTAAATGGATGTGTCAGATCATCTGTGACTTTTTCGAACCTTATATTTTTATAACTAACTGGTCTTAGATTACATATATCACAGGCTGAAATATTATTATAACATCATCACTTGACAATATATGGTTTTATAATAAACAACAATATCCAATAGATAATTATTTTTTAGTTAACTGTGGTCTTGCCCTCCATCAATGCCATCATTTTCTGATACTTTCTTTGGTATTTCGAATAACTCTGTTGTGGCCCATCTTGCTTATCGTCGATAAAAATTGAATTCTAGTCATTAAAAAAGTAACTAAAATTGTTTCATGTATCCCATTTTTACACTATAATTCGTAGAATTAATATAAAAACGACAAATACTTTTTAAATGAATAATGCAAAAATGATATATGAGTTATTCTTGTAGAAGAAAACCCTCGGCTCTAAGAGATATAGGTAATACCTTGATTTTAGCTGGTGGGGCATGTCTTTTGTTGGATTGCATGTTAAATCCAACAAGTAACTGTATCGTGACGTTGGCAAAGAAATTTTTATAATCTTTTGCCAATATTTTTATTCATTAAGCCCTTATCAATAATAATCATTCATTCTCAAAACCCGTTTTTGTTATTATCACCTTGAAGAATAACTGCAATAAATTCAGAAGCCTAGATTAATACATATAATCGAAAGGAACAGGAAACTGAGAACTTGGTTAACAAAGCATTAAAAGATTATTGGACTTTTAGAACATGAAAAATCCAGAATATGACTACATAGATAAGTCATTAAGAAAACTGTTGATTGACAAAACCGAACCAAAAGAAGGTCTTACTGTTGAGGAATTAACAAAAATAGTCTATCCAAACTGGGAAGAAATGCGCCCCGATATGTTCAGATGCAAAGCTCAATTGATAACTGACAGATTAGCAATGGTTATGAAAAATGAATGTCTTAGAATAAAAGAAGATATAGCAAACAAGGTTGAGCCAATATTAGCACCCGTATATTTTCCGAGTCATTTGAAAATTAAGAAAGATAATCTATACTGGATATACTACAATGCGGCGGTACGACTCGGGGAGATGGCCGTCATAGTGTTGCGAGAATCTGTGCTTTCACCTTAACGAAAATGAGATATTAGATTAATTCGAAATCACATAGTTACCAAAAACATTGAAGCTGATTTTAACTTAGACTATGACTTACTAACATCATCGCCATAGACAATTAACAAATAGATGTAGTTAATTTTGAACCCATTCATTATTAATTTCGTTCTTTCTGAAATACTGTTCTTCAGTTAAATCATCATAATAATATAGACGTAAAGTCAGATAAGTGACTGTATTATTTAACAGTATATTAGTATTCAAACTAATTTGTCTGACATCTGATTGTCTGAAGCCTATTATTGACTGAGCTGATCCTACCTGCCGACCTTTGGCGTTTCTTCCATGTAACATTACTTTTAAGCGGCTTGGATCAATTATCGGTGAACAACTCAAAGTCATTTTGATATTTTGATTGTTGATTCTAGTTCTAACGATTTTTATGTGGATAGGTGCAACAATTACGACAAAAGGAGCATATGTGCCGTCCCAGAATGCCAAGTCGAGTATATTTACTACTGCGTCTGGTAACCTGTCGAACGAGCCTCTAAATTCTGAAATCAAATCTCTTTCATGTTCTTGTAATTCGATGGATCTATTTCCACTCTTAAGTAGTTCATAGCAAGCCTCATCGACTCCAAATATGCTGCTGTGTGGATGAGACCTGTAAAATGAATCATATATTATTGCATTAGGTGTTAATTCCAATGAGGCAGATATATTGTCTATTGTTACAGTTTTTGCTAAAGCTATTTGATCGAGTATGTTGTTCAAATCAGCTATACTATATATCTGGTGTATAAACCTGAGGTGCTCTGTAGCTAATCCCTCTAATTGAGCTGGAGCGTCTTCTAATAATCTAATATATAGAATTTGAACTTTCCATGTAGTATCATTAGTAGATTTAAAAAGAAAAGTCTTAGTTTCAAAATACCTCCATAGACCATATTCGTATACTTTATTTTGAAATTTCTCAATACTCGTCCTATTACGTGTTAACATTGCATTACTAATATCTGGCGTGCGTTCATTAACTACTTGATAGGATGTATCTATTTCTTTAGCAAAAACCTCACTTCTGCATAAGCTTGAAACAAGGCCCGCTAGCTGTGAATCTTTCCTAAAATCTTGTTGATTTTGGTTTGAGATATCAATCCCAGTTTGCCTAGTATTAAGTGTTAACTTAATATTATAATATCTATAACGATCCTTAGTCCAATA
>JBEVTH010000290.1:0-3138 GCA_041156085.1 Candidatus Nitrososphaera maunauluensis | reverse complement strand
AAGATAGTCAGTAGAAAATTAAATAAGAGAATTCCAGGCTATTATGGAAAGGAGACCATATTTAATAATAATATCACAACCTCTCGGTCTTGCCATCAGGATATTTTATTGTTACTTGTTCTTTTTTGATATCAATATCAATTTTCTTTGTTTCAGTAACTCTTCTTTTTTTAATCACAATCTCTGCCACTTTGACCATCTTCTTACTTACCTCTATCTCCTCTGTCCAGAGAGGAATCACTTTTTCGGTTTCTGATGAATCAGTATTTGAAGAAGAATTCAATGGAACTAGCTCGCCTCTATCTTCAGCATCGCTTTTCTTTTTTTCTGACTGCTTCACATCTATATCAATAGAATCAGATTTCCTACCTATGCTACTTATTTTGTCTTTTAGGAAGGACAATATCTGGGGTTCTTCCACCGATTTCATTTTCTTATCATTAATGTATACTTCTTCATAGGATACTGCCACTTTGATTGTCCTTGTTTTAGTAACCCATCGCTTTTCTATTTTTGCTTCTTTACTAGTAGTTTCCTTTGAAATTGAATATTCTTCTTCCAAGACTGGAACGATTATCTGCTGTGTATCAGAGAAATCTGAATCATTAGACCCTTTAGAGGGATCAGAATTTTGTTTATGATCTTCCATTTTAGAAATGCTCTGCTATATAGTAGTAGTTATTAGTTATAACAGTTGAAAATATATTCTATTCAATGCATATAGCAAAGAGATAATTCATAATCGATTCGATTCGTATCCTTGATATTTCGAAAGTTAGAAATGAAGAAGACATTCAAAATCATATTAAAAATCATATACTACTAAGTTATAAAGAAAGAAGATATTCACTATAAATCCTCGGTTCTTCCATCTGGGTATCTTATTGTCGCCTTTTCCTTTATAGTATCAACTGTAATTTTCTGATTTTCGGTAACCGTATTCTTTGCAAGTATTAATTCTCCAATCTTTACTATTCTCTTATTAACCGTTATCTCCTCGCCTAAAATAGGAATTACTTTTCTAGTTTCTTTAACAGTAGTATCCTTGATATTAATCGTGTCATTATCATCAAGATCATCATACAATGGAACCACCTCTCTTTTAGATTCATTTTTTTTCTAATACGGAAAATAGCTTTTTGGCATCATCACTATTTTCCAAGCTTTTAATTATCCGTTTATTCAATTCAGATAGTATATCATCTTCATCTTCTTTGCCATATGATTTCAAATCTTTACCATTGATATATACTTCCTCAAAAGACACAGGCACCTCGATTTTTTTGGTTATGGTATTCCACTTTTTTTCTACCTTTGTATTTTCGGTAACTGTTTTCTTTGAAATAGAAAACTCTTCGTGTATAACGGGAACGGTGTTGACGATCTGTATGGATTTCTCATCGCCAGGGAAATCTGCAGAATAATTATCATCAGGTTTATTTATCCTCTTGATCTTCTTCCTTCTTTCTGTGTTCTTTATTTTGCCTGGTTTTCTGGCCATATCTTAAGATATTGTATCATAGTAATCTATTGGTTATAATGATTGGAAATGCATTTTCTAATGCTAAAATATAGTTCTTGCAGCAACAACTCATGATTTTATTATCTAATCTTGTATTACTTCCTCTCCAGCACTGTTTCTAACACTCACTTTTTCACTTGTTATCTGTTCAGTCACTGTCTTGGTTTCAGTCACTGGCTTTTTCTTTATCACTATCTCTTCTTTTACATATGGCTTCTTTGAAACCACTACTTCCTCTCTCTTTAACGGAATGTTGATTTCAGTTTTGGTTTGAACTGGTTCTTGTGCAGATGGTGGTGATGCTGGTAGTTCTGAAGTTGATGTCGATATTGTCTTCATCATCTCACTGACAGGTCGTTTTTCAATAATTAATTCTTCATGCATTAGTTGTAATTCAACAGTCTTAGTTTCCTTCAATGGTTCCTTTATTACTGTTGCTTCTTCCATGGATTCTTTTTTGGAGATATCTAGTCTTTCTTCGATCACGGGAACAAGTGTTTCACCATCACCATCACCATCTATTTCTCGATCTTTTGATCCCCCTTCTGTTGCTGGTGTTGTTTGTGTTATCGGTTCTGTCATAAATTTCTGCTTTGCTTCCTCTTCTGTTATGTCAAAAAGCAAAATGCGACCATTATATCCGTGAGTAATGGACTTGGGAAGATAGAACTTTTCTTTGTTTATACTTCCTCTCTCTGTGACAACAATACTTTCATTTACTTCTTGCACTTCGCCGAAGTCTGCATTATTAAGACCTCTTGCTTCTTTCTTTATAACCTCATTCCAGTCCGTAACACGACCATATGTACTGCTTTCCATTGTAAAAGTAATACTATATCAGATCACATTGGATATAAACTTGGTATAGTAAAAGATTAATTTTGAGTAGGATTGATGTCTAGAAATCCTCTTGCTTTATCATGCTTATAAAGCAAACTGTTAAAAATCATTTTTGGGCGGTTAGTAGCAGATGAGAAAAATAATATCGCTATGTATCAGTAGCGATTTTAACACTTGCTTTCTCCATCATGTTGTCACCTACCTTCTCCAATGGGACTAACAGCAATTGCACAAAAAAATCAAACAAAAGCATCCTCCAGTGCAATCAGACAACAGCAGTAACGCCTGCAGGCAAACAGGCAACAAAAATAATTAATCAAACAAACATACCATCTAATCAAACTAGTACGACAGTTGAAAAAAAGACAGAACCGGTTGAAGAACTCCTCTTCCGGTTAATCAAACTAAATATCTCCTCCCGGCAGTCAAGTAAAATTACCGACTGTAAGTAATAAAACCAACAGCCAGCAGCACCATCTGCTGCCAAACAGCCACCCCCAACACCGCCCCATCTAATCAGACTGGTAGCAATTCAGCAAACCCACTACCCAAAATTCCAATAATAGGAAAGCTCTTCGGTGTTAAATGACGATATAAAGAATATAGTGCTGGCTCCATGACTGGATGGAGCAGCAAACAATTTTTTAAAGTGTGAGCGAAAGATAAGAAAAAACGAGCGATATTGTGGCAGTTTATTCAAACTATGCTAGATGCAAATATAATGTTCTAAAACAAATAGTATTCACAATCTTAATAAATCAAGCAATCCACAAAGA
>JBEVTH010000289.1:0-3152 GCA_041156085.1 Candidatus Nitrososphaera maunauluensis | reverse complement strand
TTCTTTTTCTAACTTTTCTTCGCCATCATCACCATCTTCAGAATCGTCCTCCTCTTCCTCAGCAAAGCGTTTATCAGAAAGACACAAAGATAATCATGATATCACTCTTCTGTGGGGCATAAACATAGTTGCATCAGTAATAGGAACTGTCTTAACAACGACGGCATCTATGGTGATAGGTCTTAATGCTAATTTGCTGGTTGGGTTTGGATTATATTTAGGCGCTTTGGGATCTGCAACAGCTGCAGTAAAAATAACTCAACGACAAAAAATATATGGCCAAAAAAAGGCTGTTAACTAAAATAAAATCATGTAAATATGGTTGATGATTAGTTCATAAATTAAAAAAACGGTACAGAAATGAGAATTGCCCATTGGCATGAGTATCAATCTCTGTATTTTGTTACCTCAGAATTAGATTATATAATAGTTTAAATCTATTCAGCAGTAAGGGAAATGATAATTAATAGATTTGTAGTTTCATTATTGCTGAGTAGTACTACCTTTATAATCGTGATTACTGCCGCTGTGCCGCTACAATCAGCCAAAGAATTTATAAAAATTACATCACCACTTAAAAATCTACTAGTACTTCAAGACACTATAGTGTTGACGTTACCGGAGTAGCAGCATCATCAGCTACTGCTATTCCTACAAAACTACCGTCTCTCGCCGTAGCAGAAAAAAGCACTATTACAAACGCTACTACTAAGGGTGGAGCAAATAGTACCTGTAATGGCATGGACGTTACTACATGTAACAAGTTAGATAACCTAATTAATGGAATGACAAAGTAGTTTACCATTAGTTGAAGTGGATTTATAATCGTTAGATAAATGCTATCTAACCAAGGATAAAGATAAGGTAAACAAGATATTTTAATACGCTATTTTAAGTTTGACAAATGTTCTAACTTGCTCAGTACGTCGTTTGCAAGCTTAAGGAAAAATCTAGTTATATTTTATTATGGTACCATAGAACAAAATTATCTGTAAAAAAAATGAAAAAATACTGATGATGATGACTATATCTATTTGAGGAGTATTTGATTCATCCGCTGCTGGCTGCGGAACTACTGGCTCCTGTTGCTGTGCTGCCAACACCGCCACCCCCGCCTGCAGATGATGTGCTACTGCCTGCTGCTCCCCCGCTACCTGCTCCTAACGTTGTGGGGACGGCGCCTATAAAAATATCAAAGCATCTATCGACATTAACTTTACTTGGTCTTCCATTTATGGAGGTTTTAGTCACACAATCAAAGAAATTCTTCAAGGGTGTTGTCGATTTTTTTCTACTTTTACTCGATGAGCTTTTACTCGATGAGATTTTCTTTACTGCTGATGCCGTAGAAGTGATACTACCTGCCGTTATAAGAGCTATCGCCATTACGATAACAACACTAGCCAATGCTGCCGATCTTTTGTTCGTATTCATTGGCTTGACCTTCTATAACATATTATTTAATATTATTCATGATGAAGCCATAATCTTTATATCATTATTTCATTACGAACGAGAGAGATTAAAAAGAGTTCATTTCAAGACTGACACAAGGTTATGGTGTTCTTAAAAATATATATGATTATTATATTAAAGAAAAATAATTACAAGATATCAAAAGCAAACGGATATGCTAACCGCAGGGATGATGATACTGCTTGTATTTGTTTTGGTTAACATTGTAGCTGAAGCTTTGCTGCAGCCAGTGTTGGCGATGTTTATTGGTCATAGCACTGTCATAAGCCGCAGTCCTGGAAAATCTTTTGTACCGCAGATAGCTGTGTCTGAAAATAATGTGTATGTGGTGTGGATGAGTAGTGGTAATAATTATAATAACAAAATTGGTACTGGAAATTCTAACATATTCTTCAGATCAAGTACAGATAATGGAACTACATTTGGTAACGCAATTAATTTAAGCCATGATAACAATGGAACCTCAAGTTCACCACAGATAGCTGTGTCGAGAAGTAATGTGTATGTGGTGTGGGACGATAGTGCTAATGAAAATACCATTCCAAGCTGTAAATGGTGGCGGTAGCAGTATATACTTTAAACGAATCAGTGAACTATTCTTTGCAAGGAATGGTTAATAATTCATAATATAGAATAGAACAATTAACTTCATTGGCGAGATTATTGAAGCCTAAGGAAATTAGAGCCACGAGCAAGCACTATAGGAGTATTAGTAGCAGCAGTGGCAATACAGTATACTGATAGACTATTTCAGTTACGTGACTTCACGTTTGACAAGTTGCGTTCAAATACATAAGCAGTACTTCATGTCATGATAATCAACCAAGCAATCGTTAGACCATTTTTTTTGTTTTTTTATTCTATAGATGTTCTTTAGTAGTAATAACAATATTTTGTTGACCCGACAAGAGACAAGCTGTTCAGGATGGCAGCAGATAGTTTAGAAGCAGTAGTATCTCCTGTTATTACTGGTGATGATGATGGTGGTGATCATAGCTTTGTAGCAGTAACTATTGATGTTCCTATGATATTTATACTATAAAATGATGCGACATTAGGCTTATCTACGCAACTATATTTGGCTACAATTTTATTATTTGGTCCTTGTTTTAGTGTAGTATATTTAGAAGTAAGCAGAAATTTCCACTTAGAATAGTCAACTGCTCCACTATGAGAGCCTGTTGGAGTAGCTCGTTGATACGGCTTTACTCCATCTACCATAACTGATACATAACAATGAGATGTTGAATTTGCTAAAGAAATACCTGAAACAGTAAGATCTCTACCTATTGGTATTTGTTGACCTCTGGTAGGTGATGTTATTCTTACTGCGTGTAAGTTTGGTGAAATGGATCCTGGTGGTGATGGCATTTTTAGCGCCTTTGGGGATGTTGATTTTGGTAATAGTTCCTGCTGTGTTCCAGGTTGTAATAGCTGACCATATGACAGGCCTGCTACAGTGCTAAAGAGAAATACTCCGTAATATAGCATTATCAGTGTAGAAAGCAATACTTTAAACTTCAATTCAATAGAAAGAACATGATACACTAAACTATAAACAGATTGGCTCTAAATGTAGAGAAAATTTCTACTATTATATATATACTTTTTATTGTTACAATGGCCCTGTTAAGTTAAGCAAAGGTAATCGCTAAAGCTCAATCAGTCTAATGCTA
>JBEVTH010000288.1:0-3159 GCA_041156085.1 Candidatus Nitrososphaera maunauluensis | reverse complement strand
TCGATATGCATAACAAAGAAATTGTGGGGATAGGGTAGATAAGTGAACAGAGCTTCAAATTCCCAATGCTCCATTAAGTAGGAGGTTTGTATGGTTAATGATATTATATTGTTGCTGGGCTCAGGAAGTTCTCTAATTTAGGAGAATTTCATGTTTAAATAAGCATTATGTTCAAGTATTAAACTTTAACTTGAATTGTTATACTGTCATTTTGACTGTTAAACGATATTGTATTATACAACATATCCAATAGCAGAAAATAATGACTGATAAAACAATACTAAAAGTAACTGCCATCATTGCAACCTTAACGCTTGCGACCATCGCTAGTGTATTTGGTTTTAGAGGTTTGACTGGTACTATAAGTACGTCTGCATTCGCACAAAAGCAAGGACAATTCTTTGATGCTAAACTTACAGGTAAGGATGAAGTTCCACCCAAAGATACTAAAGCGACAGGTATTGCTGAGTTCACCGTTAATGGAGCAAATAGCATGAGCTATAAAGTCAGTGTTATGAATATAGAAAAGGTTACAGCTGCTCATATACATAAAGGCAAGGTAGGTGAGAATGGACCAGTAATAGTCACATTATTTAAGACAGGTTCTCCTTCTGCAACTACCACTGGAACCTTATCACAAGGAACTATAACCTCTATCAAACTTGAAGGACCATTAGCTGGCAAACAACTAAGTGACTTAATCAACTTGTTGAACAATGGGGAGGCGTATGTCAATGTCCATACACAGGCAAATCCTAATGGAGAAATCCGTGGGCAACCATCTTCTATGTAAGAGATGACAACTCAAGAATATTGTAGAATTGTGGAATTAATAGAATGATGGGTGATCTCATCGTCTCCTAATTTTATTATATTATGTGCTTCAGTTAACTTACTTTCATTATGAGCTGACCATTTTTTAACTAGCTTCAAACTTTTAATTTTTTGTTGTAATGTACATACACGATAACCCTTAAGTCCAATATATAAGTTAGAAATATACTATAAAAAATGTATAAACAACAGTACCAATCGTCGTTGCCACCGTATTAGAAATAGTTGTTGGTAGTTTATTCTCACACAATGCAACAGCTAAAATAAATGTGTATAGTACTGCTATGATGGTAACAGATACGGATACCGGGATGAAGATGAATCCATTTAGCGGTATGTCATTGCCTAAGAATACTGGAACTATGACAATGAATAATGCCGATACTGGAATGATGATGAAGTTAGACAATAATACTGGAACGATGGTAATGATGAATCCACAAAACGACACAATTAGTAAGAGAACCAGGATGATTAGCAAGATGGATGATAAAACAGGAATTATGATGGTAATAGATAAAAAAACAGGAATGATACCAGATCCTAAAACTGGAACGATGATATCGCCTAACGTTGGTAAGACATTGATGATGGAAGAGAGCAGGATGATGATGGCATCAATGGATTCCAAAAACAATATGACTATGGATCCAATGAACAAAAATAATAAAACTGGTAGGTAATTAATCTTCACTTATAACGTAGGTCTATATTTCATATCTGGAAAACGAGGAAAGGATAATCTCTTTTTAATACGAAATAGATCATATATAATTTGGAAAAAAGTATTAATACAAAGCCTAGTAACGCCTTGACATAATGACAAAATCCAAGTCTGTCTGTGATGTGGTGAATTATAGTTTATGATTTTTGATATGACAATAGGAATGGTTTTGGGTATGGTGGCCAGTCCTTTGATGATGAAAGGATTAAAGGTGATCAGGGAAAGAAGGAAAGTTAATAGGATTTTGAACGAGATTTCTCGGCTTCAGAAAAATGGCCAACTAACCAAACATCAACAACAGCAGATATTGTAATAATATAAAATACAAAGGTTCAAAATTATAAAGTACATAACAACAAACTCTATAGTTAAGATGCTTTTCTTTTTATTGTATGTGCTCTTTATTGAACAGTTAAATGAAAAATTTAACGGTTAAAGGTCTACCTTATTACAAACTTTTTTCAGTGTAACATTATTGCAAATGACGCAGACTATGATGACAACTCTTCAGATCGCAACCTTTGGGCGTGACGGTCAAGATGGTATAGCTTCTGGAATAAGAAACTTTCCTGTACATAAGCTAGCTTTGATTTGCTTTGATTCTGAGAAGCAAAAGGCTGATGAATTCTCTTCAAAAATTCGAAATGTTCTAGGCCTGCCTGTTATGATTACTCTTGTAACTAAAGAAAATGTTATCAGGGATACTTTAGAGAGGGTAACTGAAATTTTGAACCTTCATGGGAAGCAATTTCAGCAAGTATTGATGAACATAAGTTCAGGCGATAAGATGATAGGATGTGCTGCCTTATCTGCAGCATTCATAAATGGAATCAAAGCTTTTGGAATGGACGAAACGGGTACAACGCCTTTGCCAATGCCGGTCCTAAAGTTAAGTTATAGCGAGATAATATCCAATGCCAAAATCAAAATTTTAAAAGCTATAGATAGTGTTGGAGGTATAGTTGATAGCCTGGAGAAATTAGAACAGGTATCTGGTTATGGAAAACCGCTGCTAAGTTATCATATTCAAGGATCTAAAGATTCTAGAGGTTTGGCTGATTTAGGATTACTGGATGTTGAGAAGGGGGATAGAAGTAAGATCTCTGCTAGACTTACAACGTTAGGGAAGCTTTTGGTATCTAGTAACGTTATTGGCGGTACAGCAGCAAGAATGTAAAATGTAGAATATACATCCATTTATGTGGCAAGAAAGTAGATGGACTGTTGTTATTCTTTAATCCTTCAACGCATTCTTTAACTGTGCGAATATCAAATTAAATAGTAATATCTATCTTAGTATATTATATAGATGACGTCTTTTGCTCATGAACAAAAGGGTTTACATTTCTTACAGGTATACAATCAAATCAGATTGATACATTGATAAAAAATCGAGTTAATACAGGTACGAGGGCTGAAGGACATTCATTCTGGCACATGAAAGAAGTTTCAACCTAGAAAATAATCCTAATAGACAAATACTTGAGTGACGTAGATGAATGCCTTGGAAGATGAGTTGAAGACCCAATATCATAACAAGCTAGTTGATGATTTCGGCAGAGTTGCAAGAAAGTTGAGAATTTCTATTACAGATAGGTGCA
>JBEVTH010000287.1:0-3160 GCA_041156085.1 Candidatus Nitrososphaera maunauluensis | reverse complement strand
ATGGACCTAAAATAACTTCTGTACTGCCTAAAGTAACTCCTTCTTCTATTTCTCTTATCTTCTGCTCTGCAGGAACCGCTTTATTCCACAGAGTTTCAAACAAATATTTTTGCTGTTCTACAATTTCCTTTACGTTGCTGTATATAATCTGAGATGCTGGTTTTTCTTTCTCATGTAAAGTTGCAGGAGAAATATATTCTGTTTCAGAAATGTAGAAGTTACCTTTAATTCCATCGATATGTCGAAGGTCGTTGATTATTTCTAATAATTCTTTACAATAGTTGATATTATCTTTTGTGACTTCGGTAACATATCTTAACTTTACACCCCTCGTCTTAGAATCAATGAATGATTTTCTGAGTTGTTTTATCTCAATAGCTAATAATGGTCTGGTACTATCTATACAGGCATCAATTATATCCTTTGCCCTGGAAGTAAAATGTAATACTACACCTATGACATTTTCTTGCCCATGTAATATCTCAGTCCTTTCAATGGTTGTGTCTAGGGGCTCTACCAAATGGTGATTCATTTTCACTACCAAATTTTTCAATATAAAGTAAGATGGAAAAATGTTCTAGTACTAGTTAAAATTAAATTGTTCCTATCGTTCATCCCCTAATTTTTCAACGGCTACTATTGGTAATGATAAATGCCATCAAAGGATCAGGCAAGCAGAATAGAAAGGCCAAGGTAAAAAAAAGAAAGGATGTGGTCTCACTGTAACCTTATTATGGTCTTTCGCCTCATGTTTAATTTATCTTATCGATGGTTTACTCGAAGATTTCTTTCAAAAAGACCTTGTCGCTCTAATTCTTCATAAGCTTCTCTTAAACTTGCAGGCAACTGCATACACATAACTAGGATTACAACGCTTTTGTAAGAGAAGTTTAGCAAATTGGAGATCATTTATCGCAAGAGAAATAAAATAAATGATGACGTCGTTCTTACCAATAGGTTTTGCTGTTGACTATAAGATAGGATTATTAGAAAAGAGGTAGATTCTATTTATATCAAATCCAGCGAATAAGAAATATCCCGTATTTATAATCCAATGTTCTTATAATGCTGAATTCAGCATTATAACTCATCTTAGAAAGGGTAATCTCTGATGTCAGACACTAGTAACAACAATTACAATTCAAAGCTTGTTATAGCAGTGATAACAAACGCTATATTCACAAGACTTTTGGAAGCAATACCACTGAAAAGTATCTGGAGAATTCCTGTAAAAGGGGAAGAAGAACATAATATAGGTGTTCCTGGTTCGACGGACTTTTTATTAGTGATGCAAAAAGAAGAAAGAGTGCACGAATCTTCTTTTACAAATGTCACCAAAAACTAAACAAAACGAATATGGGGAAGAGAAATGAATGGTTCCTCGTAACCAACTGAAAAGAAGAGTATTAATTGTAGATAATGAACCAGATATTACTTTTGTTTTCAAAATGGGCTTGGAAGACAAAGGATTCATAGTCGATGCATTTGAAGATCCCGTATTAGCATTATCAAATTTCAAGTCTAATTATTACGATATAATGACATTAGTTTTGTCTAGTTATTATTTTCTGTATGAACTTAAGTTTATACAATAGTCATTATATTATTATTGATAATAAATTAGATTTGTTATTTAAGGAATTTATGTGAAAGTTTATACTAATCAATACTCAGGCTTCGATTGTTGTTGGATTTGATGATGTTGTTGTTGCCGACGATGTCGATGGCAATGCTTTTATCTCAAAAGTAGGTGATATCTCTTTTACAATATTGGGATGTTCACGTACAGTCTGACTTAGTGTGATTGTTCTACCGTCAGGAAGTGAGTTGATGACTTTAGACATGAATGCGTCAAATACATCCTCAAGTCCAAACTTTACTGCCTCTAGTCTTGCTTTAAGATACCAGTATAACAACCTCATACTTGCATTTCTATTTGGAGTATTGATAACACCCTTATTATGATGCTTGTCTTTCTTTCTGTCATATAATAGGGGCGGCTGAATTCTTATCCCAAACTGTTTTTCTCTACCTTCCCATTGAACTGTTAGAATAAACTCAAGTATAGGTAAGGACACACCTTTCATGCTATCTGGTGTCTCTGTCCATCTAAGTGCTAAAGCTTGAGCTTCTTTTAGCATCTCTTCAATATCGAGTTTTGTTTGCCCATAAGAAATGTTTGTATTGCGATATGGAATATCTTTTGCCAGATGAGTCATGTCATTTATTCATAATTCATCGTCCAAAATAAATTTAACTTGTTTACCTGTTAGATTTTTTGTTGTCATTGAATTGTTTAGGGATAATAACATGAAATTTATCTTGTCCCATAGTTCCTAATTTAGCAACAAATACTATTTGCAACTTTTGTTTACTTATTTTTACTATTGTTTTTGAACAGTTTTAACCATATTAATGATTACATTCATTTTACCGTCAATAACTTTCCAATCCCATTCCAACTTATCACCTTCTTCTAATCTCCAATGTTTTACAATGCTTCTTGGAATTGTAGTTCTAAGAGATTCAAATTTTGAAGAAGCTTTTGATACTGTTGTAACTTCTGCCAAGACTGACGTTGTTAAACTCATTATACCTATTCTTATACCTTGTTTCAGATATTTAAATATTAGGGTATAGTTTAAGGTAAAATACTCTACCATAAAGTATATATTTAGAATAAGGTATAGAATTAGGTAGAGAATATGTGCATGACATTATTAGAAAAGAAAAAAGAACCAATCATTATTCAAAAACAAGAGGTAATTCAAGAACAAAAGAAGGAACAATTAAGTAAAAAATGCAGCAACCCAAGATTTGTAAATGGAGTTTTAATTGCAACCCAAAAGAAAATTTATCACATAAAAGATAGTCAGAAATTCTGGGTGCAAAGTCAATCAGATAAGACAGGAGGGAACCATTTCTATACAGTTGAGATAACAGATCAAGGTTTATCGTGCGACTGTCCTAACATGGCGCCCGATTCTGTATGTAAGCATGAATATGCCCTGATTCATAAATTGGTAAATGGCGGGTGTCCTTAGATTGTCTTCATTATTAGACGACTCTTTATTGTCAATGCAAGACGTAGAAGACATTCTGAGTTATCAGGAATTCCAACCTCTTTGTGTTGATACAAGCATTATAGCTCACATTGCAT
>JBEVTH010000286.1:0-3168 GCA_041156085.1 Candidatus Nitrososphaera maunauluensis | reverse complement strand
GCCAAGATGAGTAGTAGAATTCCACTTTTTAACATAACAGAATATTGGGCGAGTGCAAAAATACACCATAATATTAAATGCAGTCTAGAATCTATACTATAGAATCTCATAATTGTACAACATGGCCAAAGAATAACAATGTTAGTAATAAACAAAAAGATCTATTTACATTCAGTCTGCCTATAACTAAAAACTAACTAGGCCAATTATAAATTATAGACAGATATAATAAATAAGATTTTGAGTACTCTTGTACTACCCTTAATGTCTACAGTCAAATTGTCGCGGCAAAATACTCTACTACGGATCGTGATCCGACCTTCAAGTAGTCCATCGATGGCGGTTTTGCTTATGGAATCTTGCTAAAGCCTCCTGAATATCATCATTGTTATGCTACTTTTGAATTCTTAGAAATGGTTCTGATTTGCAAAACCTGATGCTGATAGTGTTACAAGTCTTACATGCAATTATTTGTCCAGAGATCCTGCATCTACCTTTACTCCAAGAAAAGATGTTATTGTTGTTGGTATCAGTTATTCTAATTTCCAATTTTTCAGTCAAGAGGAAGGAGATTCAGTATGATGATATAAGTCAACAATTTCCATCACTTCTATTATCTCCTGCTCCCCATCTTCTGAAAACGTTATGTTTGATTCCAAATTGATCTAAAATCTTTCCCACAATATGAGTTATTAAATCGTCGATAGAATTCGGTTTGTGGTAGAATCCAGGCATCGCGGGCAATATAATAACTCCTATTTCTACTAGCTTTATCATATTCTCAAGATGAATTTTTGATAGAGGAGTCTCTCTCGGAACAATTACGAGTCTTCGTGACTCCTTAATGCATACTCCTGCTGACCTTGAAATTAGGCTATCATCATACCCGCTTGCAATACTTGACAATGTTTTCATACTACACGGAACTATTGCCATGCCGTCAGTTTTGAAAGAACCACTCGAGATTGCCGCAGCCATGTTATCGTTGTCATAGTGTTTTGTAGCGAGTGACTTGACATATTCAATTGTTTTATCGGTTTCAATCTTAACGTTTCTTTCTCCCCATTTGCTAATAACTAGGTGAGACTCTACTTCTAGATTCTTAAGAATTTCGAGTATTTTAATTCCATATACAACGCCTGAACCTCCAGTTATTGCCACAATTAATCGCATTAGCTCAATAGCAAATTCCTGTAGTAATTATTTAACATACCGTCTGTCATATGAACAATCTTGGCAAGCCTTTATTTATTTTAAAAGAAAATTTTATTTCAGAACATGATAACAGTATTTGGAACTGTTGCTCTGGACACAACACGCACTCCATTTAGGACAGGAACAAAGATCATGGGAGGAGCAGCTACGTATGCGTCGCTTTCTTCTAGTATATTTGCTCCTACTTCATTAGTTGCAATTGTGGGCTCAGATTTTCCACCCGAATATAAGAAAATACTGGATAATCGAATTGACACAAAAGGACTCATTATCAAGCAAGATGATAAGACATTCCATTTTGATTCTTCATTTGATTATGATTTTGCGCATAGAATTTCTAATAAAACAGAGTTGAACGTAATAGAAGATTTCGAACCTGTAATACCTAACGAATACATTAAATCTGAATATATTTATCTTGCCAATAACGATCCAGTTCAAAACATGAAGATATTAGAATACTTTTCAAATCCGAAACTAACAGTATGCGATACTATAGAGTATTGGATCTTGAACAAACGGGAAGATATCGTAAAGATGATGAGTAAAGTCGATGGTGTAGTAATTAACGATGAAGAGGCCAGACTTTTATGTAAAACTACCAATTTAATTAGATGTGCCAAATTGATAATGTCGTGGGGACCACGTTTCACAATTGTTAAGAAAGGTGAACATGGTTCTTTGTTCATCAATGATGATACAGTCTTTCCTGCGCCAGCATATCCTATAGAAGAAATTGTGGATCCAACTGGCGCCGGAGATTCCTTTGCTGGAGGATTTATTGGACACATAGCTAAGGAAAACAATACAGATATCAATACAATGAAAGAAGCAGTAATCTATGGAAATGTTATGGGGGCGTTTGCTGTTGAAGATTTTGGAGTCCAAAAACTGCTTACAATTACTAAAGAAGATGTTCAGAACAGATATGAAACATATCGCAACATGGTTAAATTTTAAGGATAACAAAACAACAACTGTTATTATTATCAGATTCAAATAATAATTACGGCACTGACGGTACCTGTCTTTTTTATTTCCCTTTTAACATAACATGAAAACAAATCCCAAGGTTCAGATCTAACAATTTTTTGAAATGATCATAATTATGAAAGCAGGAATATATATTTGGCAAAATCTTTAATAGGGTAGATCTTAACAACCTTCACGAGTCAAATTAGCGAATGCTCTATTTTGCTCAAAGTGAAATGATAGTAGTAGGCGTATTTTGTTTATGGCGAACATTCAATAAATACATTTTATTGTACTAACCAAGATATGGATTACGAAAAATTGTGTCAGTCAATCTTTGCCTTGCATGATGATATACGTTATGCAGGTGTCATAGATGACACAGGATTATTGATTGCTGGAGGTACGCGTAAAGGGATTGATTCAATAGTAGATCAGACTAATGAGGAATTATATTTAGCTCAAACGGTTCTTCGAAAATCAATGAGACAGAGATTTGATGACACATTGGGGAAAGCAAGATTTGCGTATGTGGAGCGTGAAAATATTTCACTCTTGACCTGTTACATGAATAAAAATTTACTCCTTATAACCTTGGAACCTAACGTTGATTCACATACCGCAATAGATATTGCAGAAGATGCACTAGAATTGTTAAATGATAATACAGAGATGACTCAATAACACGATTTTTCATGCAGTGTATTTTTTTTACGTGTATGCACATGTATATATCTGGCTCTTTCCTGAACCGAATTCCCCGCAATTCCTGATAATTATAAAAACCAGATGTGTTAATGCTGATGTGTTAAAGATGACAAAAAAGTAGCTCAGGATACGTCACAACTTAAAAATGCATATTTTAACGAGTTGGAATGATCCTATAAAGAAAAAGCATTTACTGAGTCGTGCAAAACTGAAAACTCATTGTTGCAGAAACGTTTCTGTTTTTATGTATAAAGGTTGGATTAATAATACTTT
>JBEVTH010000285.1:0-3196 GCA_041156085.1 Candidatus Nitrososphaera maunauluensis | reverse complement strand
TGAGAAAGTACCTTAGATGTATAGGTAGTTGGCCTAAATTATGATGCTTAACTTATGATATCTTCTCTCACTTCCTTTACCTTGCTTAATAATTTGCTATCTGAATATTCAGCAATCCTCTCTCTTTCATTTTTCTGATCATCTTCAGAAGTAAACCAATATTTCTTTGGTAGCCAACTATGGATAAATTGGCTAAGCCTACCTCTTGACCACAAATGAGGGACAAATAAATGAAGTTGCAATATTCTCCTTATGATGGTTTCTACAATCGAATACAAAGGTAATCCTGTTCTAATTTCAGGGGAGCTATATACAGACTTTCTAACAACTGTGTTATCTATTATAGAAGTAGTTTTTGCTGTAGTATCATCAATGTTTTCATATTTAGAATCATCGTCGTCATATTCCCCTAAAACTCGTAACTCCTCTATACAGTTAGCCCACTTTAAAATAAGTTGTTGCAAATGCTTTTTTATTTCTACTTCCTCATTTTCAGTTGGTATTGTTTGTGAATCATTAAATTGCTGTATTTGTTTTTCAACATCTCTTAGATCATCTATTATATTGTCAATTTGTAAGTATAAATGATAAGATGCTAGTTGTCGTTTCTTTGTTTCTTCTAATAACTCTCTTTCCTTTTTAATTGACTGTGCGGATCTTATATTATCATCGAGTTAGAAGAACAAAATGCTGGGCTAAAAAAACAAAAATATCATCATCATGAAAATTGTATATAGGTATACCCGAAACAAAAATCCATTGAGCAGCATTATAACTAAAGATCAAATATTTTACGAGGAGGAAGTCCCTAAATTCTGTTCTTGTAATCAATACATTAGGTATAGTGAATCGAGAAAATTATGGATGGAGATAAACACAGATGGTTTTACTATTATAAAAGAAGATCATACCTGCAGATATATACCGCCCACAAAAGGAGTATCAGCAGTATGATTAGTAATAAGAAGTGTCACATTTATTTTTCAGAACCAGCCATATCATCGAAGGGTTGGCTTGTATGTAAGAGATGTCAAGATCTAGTTTTACCAACAACCAATGGGACGACTCAGAAGAAAGATTTAGACCAGTATAACGAGTATGGAACGGAGGTAATATGATCATCATGGAACAACCATCTACTAGTGAAAATATCCAAGTGGATCCAACAGGCATGTATAAAAAACGAATTCATTGGCTGTTCACATTAATTTTGTTCTCACATTTATTACAAAAACATAAAGAAAATCATAATAAAACATTACATTTATAATTATCACCAGCGACCTTATCGATCAGTAATATCTCTAGTGAGTTCATTGATATATGATATCACTAGTGTTTTACAAAATCAGTTTTGAATTCTAATATCAATTTGTTGTTCTTGTTTGTTTTCAAAATTAAGCTTTTGTTCCAATTGTTCGTTCTTACCTTTAAGTTCTCTATTTTTTTGTTTTAATCTATTAATTTCATATTCAGCAAGATCTCGATATTCGTTATATTTTTCTAACTCTTCCTGAAAGTGTTGATATTCATGGAAAGATACATCTTTAACTCGTTATATTTTGCTATTAATCTATTCAATACCATGTATGTTGGTTCGTCATCATGCAACTTTGTCTTTATGAGAGTATCATATGATTCTCGTGTTACATGAATAGTTATAGTCTGGGGCGGTGGCGGCTTTCCTTCGCGACGCCTAGCCAATTATTATTTTTTCACTCCAATTGCAAAATTAATCTGGCTGTGCAATGAAGTCACTAGCGATATGACAGATCAACGAAGTCGCAAGTGATATATCATTTCACGATAGTAGAATGAATGAAAAGATGGTGGCTTGAAAAATATATCATGGGCCAACAATGCTACAAAGACTTTAGTAATTAATAATAAGATAATATAATAAAGGTCAAAATATTGTAATGCAAAATTCTATATGAATAAACTAACGTCATAAAATATACACATATTACAAATGTAGAATTACCCGCATACATACAACACAGCTATAATCAAGCCACGAAAGAAATATGTCTACCATTTGTGGTCATGATGATTAGGCCCAGCCCTTTCCTCTTACTCAGGAGGAATGTGGAAGGAATGAATGACCGCAATAATAATAACAATAATTAGACACCATTATTCATTTAGCAAAATAACCAGACCTTCTCTTTATTGCTGCAAATGCAGACCTGCCTGCTAACTTTAACAACTGTCTTTCTGTCTTCTCTTGTTGCTGCTGTTTAATATGAGGATATTCCCATTGTATTATCATATTATTATTATTTGACTCTTCCAAAGGAGTATAAGATAATCGTCTACACCTATAGCAAAACCACCGTTGAGATAAATGACGTCTACCTGCTTTGATACCATATTTGATTACCCTGTCATTATTACCACAGCGCTTGCATTCCATCATCCTATTATATCGATTTTAGACAGGTAGGTAGGTAGTATATGCATATTATATGACTATTGTTATTATCGGTGATACCTGCTGAAGGAAAGAAATCAGAAGAAGTTGAAAGCACGATAGATAAAAATACGAAAAACGACAGTCGTTTTGGATATTTCTATCGAAAACTGTCGACTAAACTAATATAAATCGAATGGGTCCATGAATATCAACAAACGATTAACGTTTTAATCCTTTATTTCATTTAGAAAAAAATTAATACCATACCATAAGTGTATGGATATAAGATCACAATACGACACAGAAAGTATAATGGTCTTTTTAATTTTTGTCGATTGGATTATTTTACTTTCTTTATCACCTTAGAAAGTATCATTTTAATAGACATATGGCTATTATAGACCAGTATGCAGATGGAAAAAAAACCGATTATTAAACGCCAGCGCAGAGATGTAGAATTAATCAGAAGCGGTAGAGGATATTCTCTAGGTGAGTTAAAAGAAGCAGGGCTTAATAGTCCGCTTATAGCAAGAGCTCATGGAATAGCAGTAGATATGTTAAGGAAGACAACCCATTCCGAAAATGTCGAAAAGCTAAAACCAATTGTAATGGAAGTTTCAGAGCTAAGAAGAACAAAATCAAAGGAACGCTCAAGAAAAACGACAAAAAAGGAGAAATCTGAATCCCAAAAATAATTTTTTGTAGGTGACTGTGAAAATGTTCTTCGACTGTCAATGTGTATTGAATTATTAAGATTTATGATATGCTGAGTATAGTTTG
>JBEVTH010000284.1:0-3225 GCA_041156085.1 Candidatus Nitrososphaera maunauluensis | reverse complement strand
GAATAGTGTTTCTTAATCGGGTTTTTGTTAAAGAAGAAAATAGATTAGTCGTAATAGATGGTGTATTATTTGCAGCTCTTTTGTAATTCAAAGAAAAATGTAATAATTTACCACATCTAAATTGTATTATTGCAAAACCAAGTGCAATAGAAGACTTGGTAGAAAGAATAAATGAGATAATAATGATGGATTTAGACTAAAAGTGTATTATGCATATCAATATAATTTACTCCAACTCTGCTTTCACTCGCTTAATCAAATAATCTATTGAAACTGGTTTTTGTATAAAACATCCAATATTCAAAGACGGGTGTATTTCTCTTATTGCTTCATGATTTTCATTATGCTCGTTTACTATTAGACCTCATCTTCTCACCATTATCGTGATATGCAGTCGCTCGCATTATACAGCAATTTATACGTTCTTGACTCAATTTTATCCATTTGATATTCTATCATATTATTCCACAAGTGACCGTAAATGGCATAAGATGAAAACTCGTGTAAGTTCTTTTGTCTAACCGGTTGGAAAATAATAATAACTACAACCATCATGAGTGTATCAATTTTGGGATGGCAATCCAAAAGAATATAGTTAGAAATACCAATTGGTCTACACGTTAAATATTATTATTTATAAAATTCGATTGGCACCAACCAGATTTATATATTCGTATGCACCCAATGTGTTATCAAATGCATATTGAACTTTTTGGAATTGCTTTCTAAAGTCAGCAACATCCTTTGCTACAATACCGGGATCCTGCATATTAACAACCACACGGTTTATAAAATGAGCAATCTCTTTCATCTCACTTTGCTTCATTCCTAATCTGGTTGTCTCAGGAACACCAATTCTTACTCCACTTGGATGCATATAATGTCGTCCTGCCTTGATGTCTCCAGGTAATAATTGTCTATTCAAAATTATATTGGCCTTTTCCAGATTTTTTTCAACACTGCCACCGTCACCAAATTTTGAAACGTCTACTGCAATCTGATGTGACGCAGTATATCCACGTTTTTCACCTAACACTCCAAAACCATATCCTACTAGAGCTTCTGCAAGCGCCTTAGCATTTTTGATTACTTGCTTTGCATAATCGTTTCCAAATTCTAATGATTCTGCCAATGCAATAGCCTTTCCAGCAACATGGTGCAGATGATGACTGCTAGTGTTACCAGGGAAGATTGCTTTCTTAATTGCATCTGCAGATTTATTGAATGATACAATAATCCCTCCTTGCGGTCCCCAGAGGGTTTTGTGTGAGCTCATAGTCATGGAATCTGCTCCTTCCTTTAATGGATCTTGAAATTCCCCGCCAGCTATCAGTCCAGCAACGTGAGCTCCATCGTAGTTAATATACATACCATGATCATGCATAAAATTCGACAGTTCTTTTACAGGATGTGGGAAAAGAAACAAACTTCCTCCAAACATTCCAATCTTTGGTACTTTGCCTTCATGGATCATTTCCTCAATCTTTCTTTTTGTAGCATCAACATCTATTGTCATCTCTTCCTTTGAAAAAGGGTAGTGTTCTATGTTTAATCCATGGACAAGACCTGCAGTGCCAAAATGTTCCTTCTTTCCATGCGAAATATGTCCTCCACTCGGAATAGAAGCAGCCATCATATAATCACCCGGATTTGAAAACGCAGCATAAATTGCAAGATTTGCCACCACGCCAGATGTAGCCCTGCAGTCCGCAAATTCGGCTCTGAAAACTTTTTTTGCTAAATCATTGCAAATTATCTCCACTTGATCAATATAAATGCAACCTGCGTAAACCCTGTCACCAGGCCATCCTTCTGCATATCTATTACCAAAGTCTGACATTACTGCTTCCCTTACCGCTGGGCTCGGAATATTTTCACTGGCAATAAGAGGAATTGAGTTATTAAACCAGTCATGATGTTCTTTCATCAATCTTAAGACTTTATCATGGAAAGCCTTTGCACTCATTTAGATACATAATTTGCCTGTTCTTCCTAATTTAAAATATTGCATAATTATAATAAGTCATGTATCATTTCATAATAATTCTATGTCAGTCATAAAAAAGGTAACTCCTATATGCCATGTCGTCAAAGCTTACACATGGGAATTACTGGAGTCAAATGGAGATGCCCATCTTGCAATGTAGATGTTGGAGGAAGCATGGGAGAATTAAAAAATCATATAAAAAACGTTCATAGTAATACTACTACTATTCAAGAAAGATAACAAACATTCCGTCGTAACAGCCAATAGAAATATGTAGACAGAAATTAACTGCCATTAAAATATTAATTAGGTTAGAACATATAATTTAAGACTCAGGCATGTATGCTGATCAGATTGTAAATTAATTTAGTAGTATTTCAATAATTTAAGGATAAAATTTCTTCTATATCTATTACACAATTTTTGGATACCTTTGAATTGTATCGATTATTTCTTGGTGTTTCAATTACATCTCATGGGAGAAGTCCATCTAGGCTTTATGACAATCATTTTATACACCGATCTTTTTATTCTGCTTAACTATTTGCATTGCCATGGAAGCATATTGTGTTAAATGCAAGTCAAAAAGATCAATGAACGATGAGAAAAAGGTTACAATGAAAAACGGAAAGCCTGCAACCCAAGGAATTTGTTCTGTATGTGGGACAAAAATGTTTAGAATAGGTAAGTGATCCTTTCTATCTTCTTTTGTGTGCATTCTTTACTTTTTTATACGAATATTATTATCTCCCACATTTTTCTTAGCACTAAAATATAATATCTGCTAAGCTTGATAAGGTTAATTGATAACGGTTCGAATCTCGTCAAACAATACGAGAATTTAGTTGTCGTCAATGAAACTTCATCTCGATATTTGTGAAAATGGAGGTTTTTAATCTGTTGGGTTCAAGCAACACTGGTAAGATTAGGCTCTTTCATATGCCAAATGTTAAGTAGAGATGAGATTGCAGATTGCATTATCAAACATGTCACATTACTAATTGAAATTATAATGAAGGTTATAGTTCCATATTAATGAACAAACAAGAACTTAGAATCTAAGAGTCGTATGTTTTAAGAGATGAAACATAGTTATATAATTCTCATTGCTGGTTCTATTATTTTCATTACAAGAATGGTACTTCTGTAACCTCAGTTATAGGTCCTTTTATACATGACATTGCAAAAGTGACAAGCAGCATGATCAAACAAGGCCGGTCAATAAATAGATGTTAACA
>JBEVTH010000283.1:0-3238 GCA_041156085.1 Candidatus Nitrososphaera maunauluensis | reverse complement strand
TCATAAAGCTTGAGAATTCAAATAATTTTACAATCTTTCCATCTTTTAATTCCCAGCCATTATCTAAATTTGCAATATTTGTTTTTATTTCGTCATTAGATAACATGTTATTGTTATCTACCTATCAAGTAAAATACTTTGAATATTCTGAAATGTGCCTGTGAGTCAGTGCTCATAGATAAACACATAGGAGGAATCTAATCTTACATGCAACTTTCACTTTAAGATAAAAGGTTATCTCCTACTGCTACATGTAAATAACATGAACCCAAGGCAGAACAATAGGATTAGAACTGAGGGTTCAAATCCGACCCGGAGGTTAAACATACCAATTTGGTAGTTATAACTATGTTTAAAATAATAACTACTCAATTATTCCTTTCTTTGAAACCGACCACAAGTCTTATGATAGAAGAGTCGAACTCACATAGTATAGGACCTTCACTGTCTTCACTACCTATACCATTCTACGGGAAAAGTCTAGAACATGATAGTGAAGGCTGTGTAAGCAGTGAAGGCTCTGGAGAACGTGAACCATTACACCTCGCCTCGATTCAAGCCGTAGAATGTGATATATACAATGATAATACTCTCGAAAAGGAAGCTTCGAGTATTCTATGATCCAAACTGTCACCAGAGTACCTACCACGATATTTTAATAAGTATGTTCCCTGCAAGTGTAGCATTTGTACCATGCCTAATAAGTTTAAAATTATGTTCGACTTGAATAGCGGTACTAATAGTATAATTAGGATAGCTATGTTATGTAATTGTAAATGATTTAGAACTTATTCACTATTTCTTTATTTTAAAGGATTCAATCATCATATCGACCTAATGTTGCTTTAAGTTTACTTTCGATTACACAAAAAGAGAAGAGTTTGATAAAGGATTAACATCCTCAAAGTAGGTTTGAAGCCAACACTAAACCTTATGCATAGGATAGGCGGATAAGAGTAGATGATTGATGAGGAGGAATTATAATCATATCAAGTATAACGCCAAAACTGTTTGTCTTCTAGAGAGACTAACACCAGTTATTGGAGGCTAAACGACATGATCTCTATCAAGGATGATCTCAGTTAAGATGGATATAATTCCCCGGTTTGCACAGATTTTTATATTTACAAAATAAATAGTGTCTTATGCTGCCATTGGGAGGAGAAGGGCAAAGAGCAGGCCATTCTCCTCATTATTTCTTTGTCTTTGTTGCCATTACGATGCTTTTTGGAAAGATCAATATGGCTTTAGGAAATAAGGGTAGCGGCGGCATAGGCGGTGGTAATCGTGAATACTTTGACCCACGATTTAGGAGGTTGCTTTGGTATCTAATCGGAAGTACAAAAGGCGGTTATAACAGGGCCAGAATACTCGAATTCATCAAATTACAGCCTGCTAATGCAAACCAGATTGCATCTGAGCTGAAATTAGATTATAAAACCGTTACACATCACATTGCAGTTTTATCAAAAAATGGATTAGTTATTACAGATAACAAGGAATCATATGGTGCAATTTACTTTATATCGCCTCTACTGGAAAAGAATTATGAATCATTTAAAATAGAGATACTGGCTAGAATTGGGAAAAAGTAAATTAACCATCATCCAGAAAGGTTTGTGGTTGTTGTAGAATCATAAATGGATTTTATGCTCGCTGCCGCTGCAGCTGCCTTATTGAATATTGGCTTGTTAGGTGGCACTATATTTACATATATTCAAAATATGCGGCTGATAAAATCTTACTTTACTATAGGACTTGTATTGGTGGCATCTTTATTCATTATACAGAATATCGTTATAGTTGTATTTTGGTCTAAGCTTTACATGGCAGGGCCATCCATAAAGAACATTGTTGATGCAGCAGCACCATATCTGTTTGCTATCAATACTGCTCAATCGGCAGGACTAGCAGTGTTACTATGGATAACAAGAAGATGAAAATAAGTACAGATAATGATGATAATAATAATCATTATAATTAACTGACAATCGATTTATAACAAAAGCGTTATGAGTCTCTCTTAAAAGATGCAAAGAAGAAGAGATGTTATTATTCCAATGGTTACCACTGGTAGAGATATGACAATTTCATTAGTAGAATGTGTTAATTCATTTATTGTCCTTAATTTGGGTGTAATTTGGGAGTAATTTGGGAATTTCAATAAATACATTATTACAATAGCTTGACTACCAATGTCAGAAAATAAAATAGATAAAGGAAGAACACAAGCAGCAACTTCTAAAAACAACAATAAATCAAAGCTTTTAGGCACAGGAATAGTTGCCTCTATGCTGATTTTGTCAATAGTCGTCTTATCTTCGATGCAGGGACAATTATCATTAACAAGAGCAGCAAATGCACAAGCAGCTACGCCGTTTAGCGATACCTTTAAAAAAGTAACTAAGAACTTTCAAACATTTCCGCAGCCAAACGCTAATAATACACTAATTACGGCAAACGCTTCTAACGCGCTATTTGAACCAGCTGCAGGTCTTAGTAATGTATTCGGACCAGGAGGACTATTCCCATTTAAAGATACATTTAACTGCGCTAATGCATTAACATGTGGAGTAGCAGCAGGTAACAATGCAAAGTTCCTTGGAATATTTGATCAAGGTAATAGACATGGTATGACTGGATATGAAGCTACATACACGTCACCTGTTACCTATGGACCGGAGCAAATCAAAGGTCACACATACAAGATAACTTTGACCGATACACAATGGAATAGTACTGATGCGGCCAAGCCTACAAGACAGGCAGAATTTACCCAGATGGTAAATAATGTAGGATTCAATCAGATTCAGCATGGAGCGTCACATGTCGACAGGTCTGACGTACCACAGCTCTTTGATAATGCATTTCTGTACGGCCACGCAAAAGTGACAGATACAACAAACGGAAACAATACGGTGGTTGCAAAAGACGTATTCACTCATGTTATGGTTGCACATGTTATGAATGAAAATACATACTATAGAAGCCTGAAAGATAGTGCTCAGAGTCCAACCTTCGTGTTTCTATTTGCAATAAACATCCCAAGCGGTGTTGCATTGCCAGGTGTAGGAACACTAACACCAGATAAAGCACAATCATTTACACCACTTTCAACTGATGTATCTATGAAGAATCCACCACAGTTTAGTTACTCAGTTAAAGTACCAGCACCAAGATCAGGCTCGATAAAAGAACCAGATTCACAATCAACAACATGGCCAGTAGACAATCCAAA
>JBEVTH010000282.1:0-3242 GCA_041156085.1 Candidatus Nitrososphaera maunauluensis | reverse complement strand
AAAGTATTAGGAGAAGGAATACACTTCATAATACCATTTGCTGAACAGGTAATACCACTAGAAGTACGTACACTCAAGTTCCAAGCTAATGCATCAGCTGCTTCAAATGATTTGCAAGAAGTAGCTACGGTGATAGCGTTAAATTACCATATTGATCCGAGTAAAACAAACTTAATTTATCAGCAGCTAGGTTCAGACTATGAATCTAGAATAATAGCACCTACAATACAAGAGTCAGTCAAAGCAAGCGTTGCAAAGTTCAATGCAGAGCAACTCATAACGCAGAGAGAAATTGCAAAAGGTGTTATAGCTCAGGCTATTAGTAATACACTCTCTGCAAGAGGTATAACAGTTGAGACTGTATTTATAACTGATTTTAAATTCTCACCGTCATTTGCCAATCAGGTGGAATCAAAAGTAGTGGCGTTCCAAAAATATCTGACAGAGCAGAACAATCTTAAGGCAATACAGGTAGTAGCTAATCAGACCGTAGTTCAAGCTCAGGCACAAGCAAGAGCAAATGTAGCTAGGGCTGGCGGTGAGTCACAGGCTATCAAGATAATTACTGAACAATTAAGACAAAGTCCACAGTATCTTCAGTGGCAGGCTATCAACAGGTGGAATGGACAAATGCCTTATGCTCTTGGAGGGAGTGGAGCAGTTCCATTTTTCCAGCTGCCATTGCAAAGACAATCACAAATACAGTCACAAATTAACCAAACTATACCACAACCGCAAAACCAAACCCTACAATAACAGTCACTCACTAATAAGTCTGCAGGAGATGATGTATCATGGATAAGGTGAGGGAACTAGACAATTGGGAGAAAGACTTAAACCATGGAGCAGCAACAGCAGTTTATTACTATCATACATTCATACTAACTCAATTCCGAGAAATCTTGAGTATAAGGGCCACCAACTCATGGAATTTTCTTCTGTGTAGTCAAGGATCTAATTTACTTTCTTTAGACAGGAGTAACAGTTTTTTTATGGCAAGTATAAACATATTCTAATTGTCTCCTCCTTTTAGGCTCTTCAAGAAGAAAGATGATGTTGTAGAAGAGAAAAAAGATAATGACTCACGAAGTCAACTGCGCAATACTACAAACTCATTGACGGTTTCAGATGCACTTATACTTCTGCAAAATATTGAATCAGAAAGAATAAAAAGCTTAGCGAATGATCTTTCACCAATTAAAGAATCAGTCGTAAAATCTCTTAGGTCTATAGAAAGAGTCGCGAACAACTTAGATATAGAAGATATAAAACTTGAAGAGGCAAGATTCAAATCAATTGTTGAAAATTCAAAGAGAACTGTGGTATCTTCCCTTCGAAGAGAAGCGTCGTCAGATATACCAGGACTGCAATCAATTCATGAAGTTAAAAAGTTCGAAGAAAAATTGGAATCTATTATAGATCGCTTTGGAGAAGTTAGTGGTTCACATAGTCGGGTTATGAATGTATTTATGAAAAAATATGCTGGGAAACTGAAGGGGGAATTTGAAACTCTTTCATCTTTACTTAAACAGACCAAATCAGTGATGTCAGAGTTTGAAGAAGAGAATTTAGTTACTGTAAAAAGTATCGATCTTTTGAATATATGTTCTCAAAAGATAACATCTAAGAAAGCTAATGAAGACAAAATCAAAGACACTTATAGAGAAATTGAAACTTTGAAGTATGACCTTCGTGAGTTGAAGAGTCAATTGAGCAGAGTTGAAAACTCAACTCAATTTAAAGAATCATATCGTAATCTTGAACAAATAGGTGTCCTAGAGAAAGAGAAACAAGAATTCCAAAGGAAAGTTAGTGACCTTTACAGTCACGTATCTAGGGCATTTACAAAATATTCATATGGGATGACAAAGGATACCTTGGGTCGACTTAAAGTCTTGACAGAAGAACCATGGAGAATTTTCGAGGATGCGGAAGTATCGTCATATGCTTCTTTACTTATTGAAATACAGAAAGCTGTAAAATCCGGTAAAATTAAGCTCAAGGATTCTGAAAGAATAATGAACTACATGGAGATCATATTAAAATCATTACCAGAACATCATGATGAGATAAGAATCATTAATCTCAAACTAAATGAATTACGCGAAAATAAAAATGGTGTAGTTGTGAACAGATCAGAAGAATTAAAGAACGATATAAGAAACTGCAAAAATAGACTAGGAGACCTTGAACAATTAGTTGATCAACTGAAGAAACAGCTAACAGAAAATAATAGTGAATGTGAACATCTGGTAAAACAAATAGACGATTACATATTGCAAATAACCGGAAAAAAATATTTTGTCACAACCTAGTTGTCCATATAGAGAAGGAAAAGAGGTCGAGCCGACCGAGAACAGATATAATTAGCAGATTTTATAAATAGATATATGTTATACTGAAAGACTAAAAAATCTATCTAACGCCAGAACACTGAAAATACTCCCAAACCAGCTATAGCAAATCCTCCATATGCAAGGAACATCATTCCTAAAGAAAGTCCCCCTATTGCTAAACCTATACCGCTTGCTATCATAACTGCTTCGCCAATTCGTCTTTGATTTCGCATAAGCTAGGCAACTTATATGTAATGGATAATAAAAGCATAATGTAACATAAGCATTGGAGATGCTTTTTTGCAAAAATTTATTCTTTCTTAAAAACTATGATGAACTCTTCTTTCATTTTCCCCATAGTAGAATGATATTTTCCACGTCTAATTTCTTTCAAAAGTTTAAAACCAATATGTATTGCATCTTTTTTTATAAAATCATTTAACTTCCAAATCTTGCCATTATAAACAGGATTACCAACGGTTATACAGCAGTATTTTTTCTTCCGCAACACTCTCTTCATCTCTGTTAATGCCATGAACATATCATGAAAATATCTCTCAGGAGTATCAGCTCTACTTCGTCTTCCGCCTATTAGGGTCCGTTCTAACTTATCTTGGCAATATCCTAACCACCAGAGCGACAATTTTTGATACTCTGCATAAGGAACAGCAGCCATATATGGCGGATGAGTGCATATGAAATCTATTGTATTATCATTGATGAATTCTAATCTTCTACTATCATGATTAACAACACTTATTTCAGATTTAGTCGCTGCTCCGCTGAAGTCCAAGACTCGTTGAAGCATATATGTAACTGCAAGAGAGAATTTTTCGTATATTCTGTTTTTGGCAGGAGCGTTCTTATTTATCATTAGATTTCCATATCCACTTGTTGAATTAGAAA
>JBEVTH010000281.1:0-3248 GCA_041156085.1 Candidatus Nitrososphaera maunauluensis | reverse complement strand
CCTGACATTACGTTATACAGAAAAATATATCAGTTTAAAAGCATTGTCTAATTAAAAAATAACAATTCATAGGTGTAAATGTTAAACATAACATTTTAACATAACCTAATTTATATACATTAAAGAGAGGTAATTCAACTATGTGAAAAAGCCAGCTGCTTAATTATTATTTTATAGTATTAAAAGTATAAGTAGAATATTTATTGTTGCTCATGTTTTGACGCTGCTATAAAGGTGACAAGTAGGGCGATTTGCAAAATTCACATTTTTCAATAAACTGTGTCTTTGTTCTCTTACCACATCCATTGCATACCAAAAGTTTAAGATTTGGACGGAAAAATTGCAGTTGTGATGCTGCTTCAATTGCATTTTTTATTTCGGTATTAGAAGAGGAAAGATCGCTTATATCTAACATTACCGATAACCCGCCGTTCAGCAGCTTATTAATTGAAATACATTCATTAATTTTAGATGCGCCTTTATCATCTGATAAAAATAAGTCTTTGCCATTTAATGTAAGCCCTTGTGAATAAGCAGGTTTATTATTTAGTTGAGGTGATGTTAAAGAGATCTTACCATATTTATCAGAATCAAGATTTGCAAATCTTTCTGCACTGTCGTCATATATCATGGCGATTCCTACAGAATCTTCTCCAATATGCTTACCTTGTTCCATAGCCACATCTGCAGCAGTCTTCAATACTTTTTGTAGGACCTCTACACCATTGCTGTTAGCATTGTAACCCAAAATATCATAGACTGATTCTCTGGCTCCAGTAAGGTTAATTAAAATATTGGTTGCAACAAATTGCATAAATTTGGTACTGCTGGCAAGTGTAGGGACCATTCCCTTCCTAATGAAATCTGCAATTGCCTTCTTTCTCATCGACATTGCAACTAATACCGGTTTTATCATAAGAGCAAGTCTTGCCCGGAAATAGGTTTCATCATTGTTTGATTGATATGCAAGTCTTGGAAGATTAATTGACAAGGATTGTAAAGCCATTACTGTATCAGAACTCTTGCCGTTAATAGATTTACAGATGCCATTGCTACCTCTTGATCCATTTTGTGAAATTGAAATTATGCCGCCAGCGCGTAATGCCGTCGTAATATGCTCTGAGTGTTCGTTAATGTTATTATTATCTTTATTATAGTTGAGTGATATCCCTATTCGGGGAACAGGTGTAGAATCAACATACTTTCTATAACCATCCAATAACAAATTGATTATTCTACCATCAAATTCATATGTTGGAAGAGTTAAAGTAGTAATAGGAAGACCAGACGAAGAATGGGATGGAGCTGCGGAAGATCCTAAGAGTGCTCTTGCAAATTGAGATTGAATTTTCTCTGGTTCGTTTGTATATCTTAAAAGTAATGGAATAATTCCATCAAGTACTATTTCTGAGGAGGCTTCTCTACTTAGAAGTGAAATTAGGATGGGCAAAGCAGTTACAAAGTCATCAGTGTTTCTTTGTGTATGTATCCTAGAGACATTCAAAAACTTGCCTTTAAAATCTATACCACTATCACAAAATTCAGCAACGTCTAGGAATATGGTATCAGGGATTAGCCCCCAGATACCACTATTAGAAATATTTATTTCGCCAGCCAAGTGCATATCTGCAATATCCTTTGTGAGGGTGTTAATTATCAGATATTCTGAAAATACTGAATGTGAAGCTTTTGATAATAAACTATCAATTCCATTCTTGGCGGTGTCTATGTTATTTAACAGCTCTAAAACATCGGATGCGGGTATTCCTAATCTAGCCATCTTGTTTCTATACTCCTCATGTCCATGTTCAATCAAAACAGAATTCACAGTTTCTCGAATTAATGATGACGTCAAATATGCTGTCTGAAATTTGTATATTTTATTTTCAACTTCTTCTGTAATTTTATGTGCCTGCTCAAGTGGCATATTTGCTTCTCTTACAAGAGACTGAATTATCTTAAGGGAATTGAATTCTTCAATTGAGTGTTTGCTCGTTCTAACATACATTTTGCCACTTTCGATTATTGACCTTTCTTCTATCTGTCTGGCAAGGCTCAATACCAATTTGCCCAAATTTGTAATTGTATAACGTCGCTCGCCCTTGTTGAGAGCAACAAGAGATTGCCTCAGAAGCTTTCTTAAATGATATGCAAATTTGCCAGATTCTTTTTTAGATTTAAATCCCGCAAGAGCTTTTAGTTCTGAGTATGTAAGTGGTCCTTTGGAATTTAAAATACGAAGAATATCAATTCTATTAGGACTAGCCATAACAGAAAAAATCATTCTGACTCGCTTTGAGGCAGATTCCAAAACTCCTCCCCGCCTAGGTTCTATTTCATCTCGTCTAGATTCAGTTTGAGATGAATAATCATGACTCAACTGTTCCATCGCACCCCATATCCTGACCAACTGATTAAAACTACTTTGTATATAATTTTTAACTATTGATGTAATAGGCTCTACTCTGTCCAGCTGAATAACAGATTAGCAAGTTTAGCCTTCAACCATAATTTGATTATCCTCTATTACATGTTCGTCTGTTTCTTGTTTTATTTTGACAGCATGAATGGAGTTTGGAACTTCTGGCAACTTTACCTTTGCCTCATTTTCGAGTATTCCCTCGACCTCATTTAATATTGAAAGAGCTTCTGTATCCACAGGAGTCGAAATCGGAACTTTACCTACCTCTGACTTAATATTAGAATTTATTAGGACATCAGATGTCATTGAGGTCATTTCAGATAATACTTCGTTAGCAGTTGGAACAGCTTTCGAAATATCTTTTTGAATGTCTTTGATCATTTCGATTGTTGGGTTGATAGTTTCCAAGATTATTGCAAATTCGTTGATGGTACTAAAGCGAATAACCACCACCTCTAATGCAAGGCTCATATTCTGTGTAGTTCTCTGAACGTGTCGAATATTTGCTAACTCATTTGCAATAGCTTTTGCACGGTCATTATTGCCTGACTTTATATTGGCAGCAATTTGATTGCGCAAATCCTTATTCATTGCAGTAAACTTCTTGTCAAGCATCCTTAATCTAGCGAGCTGGTTATTCAACACTAGGCTAGCGTTTACTATATCACTCTTAAACTGCTGTTGCTGCTGATGCTTGTCCATCTTATGACAAATTTTTTATATTATTAGATGTTAAGATTGATGTTAAATTTCGTGTACCAAAAGCTATTATAAAGCTAAGCTACAAAATTCAAAGTATGATTAATATGATGCTATGAAAAGACGG
>JBEVTH010000280.1:0-3261 GCA_041156085.1 Candidatus Nitrososphaera maunauluensis | reverse complement strand
TGAGCGAAAGATAAGAAAAAACGAGCGATATTGTGGCAGTTTATTCAAACTATGTTAGATGCAAATATAATGTTCTAAAACAGATAGTATTATTTTATTCACAATCTTAATAAATCAAGCAATCCACAGAGATAATACAAAGAAGTTAACGTGGATAAAATTCTAAAGTTAGTATTAAAGCGCCAGATACCATTTCTGATAGGTGGTACTATAACAGGTACCATTATGACCTATTACTATGGGTTTCCTTTTACAATTATAGTAAATAGTGCTATTTGGTATGGTATATCCTATATTGTTAACAAGTATTATTGGAAAAACAAAGGACTTGGAGATCAAAAGTATCTTTTTCAATATGCAATGTCAAAAATTAATTCAAGAAAAAAGAAGAATTAACTTTGGTTTAAGTAAAAATACTTCGCTATTTATAGAAAAAAACGTATATAATGCAAATAACAAGCTGCTAATCATAATATTTTGCTATCACAAATGAAATTATCCTGGACTTACTAAAAGATAGGAAATTAATAGTATTGAATCCAAATTCCATAAAGTGACGTTTTCGTATACCCTGTGTTTGATGTACAAGCAGTTCATGTTCATTTATATTCCACGGTGATAAAAAGAAGATACCATCCATCAAAGTACGAATACCTTATTCTTACGACCTGATTATTCTCCAAGTTCTCTTGGACTTTGTATAAATTGTGGGTAAATACAATTGGCTTATTGATCTTCTGCGCCATTCAAATCGAGGTTGTTAAAATTCGAAGCTTGACAACATATCATATGATATATCAAGGTCACAGATTATAAGAATGTTCGAGATTTGATATAAGAAAATGATTAGGACTGCTAATAGATGCTACTGCTGCTTAAATTAGTAGTTAGCAAGGTTCAGTTAAATGGCATGAACAACGCATAAAAAATTTCTGACTATTAGTATATAAAAAGTATCCAATACGAAGTTATTGGTATTGTAGTTTTAGTTGTAGTCTTAAATCCGATGTAGTATACTATATGATTATAGTGGCAAGCAACGAAAACAACAACAATCATGATAACATTACTATAAACTGGAATAATATAATAAACAATGATACAAGGAGCATAGACGATGCAGATCTTGGAAAAGTTCAAGGACTATTTGAGCCATTTGTAGTTACGGAGAAAGGAACCATAAACAAAGAAAAATTCTATATTCCAAAATCACTGTTTCAAAGGTACGATGGTGAAGTATTATGCTTTAACATAACAGAACAACAAGCAAAGGATACTTGCATGAGAAGTACTCCTCCATCTGAGGATGAAGCTAAGCAGATTGTAAAGTCAATAACAGAAAAGTCAACTGTATCTACAAGAGAAAAAAGAGAAGAAAAAGAAGAAAAAACAGATGAGAAGAGAATTGTACCGGTTAAAGAAAAGGGGAAAAAGCAGCAAATTAAAAAACTGCCTACAAGTAGGAGCCTTTCAAGACAAGGCACCAATGAAGAAGAAATTGTCAAAAAGATAAAGATTGCAGCTAATGATCTCAAAGTTATACTACTATCAGGAGCCAAGGTTGCGAAGCAAAAGATTAAAGAAAGACAAGAAACTGTAGCAGAAAAACAAGCAGACAAAGATGCTAAGCAGATTTCAAAAATGGGAGATTTAGCTACGCAGTATACGAGTTCTTTTGAAGATATCGTATCTGAAATTAGAACAAGAACATATGCAGAACAAGAACAGATCTATACAGGATTTTTGAAGTTAATAGAACAACAGCGTGGACTCGTTAGTGCAAGGAGAAATTTAGCTTCTAAATTAAAGGGTTCTATACTAAAACCAGCTCTTGCAGCTAGGACTGCCCAGCCCTCAGTCAGGGGGAAAGAACAACCGCGACCACCTGAATTACCACCACCACATCCACAATTACCTGAAATGACTAATCCTCATCCAAAAATAAATAGTGCTACTACTGAAGAAAAGTTAAAAGCAAAAACAAAAAAGCTCAGATAATAACTGCATCTAAAAAAGGATCTCCTGAGCCTACTGATAGAGAAATCCTACACAAAATCAAAAAATAACAACTACAACTACTACCTATAATCAAGATGATGCTGTTACAAAAAGGAAAAGGAAATAGGTAATTCGATAGGAAGAGTAAATGATCTAAATGACTCACAACACACATCCTATGAAAGTATTACGATAGACTTGGATGTATTATTCCACATCTTTTTTAAGCCGCTTTACCATCTTTAGTCTAGAATCAATTACATTTGCCTGTTCTTCTAACAGCTTTTTGTAGCCTGTTAATTGCTTTTTCTGTCTTTCATAATCTGGTTCCTTATCTATCTTAGCTATTGTATCTTCAAAGACAGTAACTACTTTTTCTAGATTAGTACTTCCAAGAGCCTGAATATCATGAGCATCCTTTTCTGGGCCAATACCAATACTTCGTGTAGATTTATCTTTAAGCTCCTTTGTTTTCTCCTCTGTCTTTGTTATTGTCTTCTTACCAGCAGATTTGACTTTCTCTTTGAGTGACTGTCCTACTTCTTTGGCTTTAGCAGGAACTGATGAGTGATGTTCTTGTTTTTGTTCTTTTGGTGTAACAACTACAACCTTCTTTTCAACATCAGCAGCACTTGGTTTTTTTGTAGGATCGTCTTGTGTTGTTTCAGCTGGAAGTGTGGGTTCTTCCTCATAGTCTTCTGAAGATGTTTTAGAATTTGTTTCCTCTGTGTTATTCTCGCTTCTCATAATATGTACATACACCGATACTCACTAAACTAAATAAAAATACATATCGTATCATTTAAGATATTTATAGAGTTTGGAGTGCACAGAGAGTATAATCAAACGGATTGATCGTCGTCCAGGCCGTAATATGTAAAAACTTCAAGATAAAGTGCACAATTAGGGTCAATGTCAGTTTAGTGTTGTTGTAATAAATTATAGATGCTACTTATGAAGCGTGTCTATCTGCATTACTTTATGTGGCTTAATCTGAACTAACGTTAGTTATATCAAGTTTAGCCAAGAGTTTTTCTAGATTGTTGTTGTTTCTTCGGGGAACAAGAATCAACAACGTACCCCTTAACTACCTATCTTATCAGCAAGACCTGATAATGTGCACAAGTTACAACTGCAGAGGCCATACTTCTGTTGTGACAATTGTTCGCCTGTGCTTCCACAACACATTTACCTCATAAGTTTACTGTTGTGTTGCTTGAGTACCTATGATTTCTATCAACCTGGCATCCTTGTTAAAATCAA
>JBEVTH010000279.1:2161-3290 GCA_041156085.1 Candidatus Nitrososphaera maunauluensis | reverse complement strand
TCACTAAAAAGAGAAATCAAGATAAGATCTATATAACATTAGATAGGATAGCAACCACTGTTTTATTATATTGTAACAGGTAATCCTTCCTCCATACATACAAATCCCAAAGGTGGATACCACAAATGGAATTTGTCTCCCCTCTTTATTAACCTCATATATGTCCACTAATTATGTATGAAATGACAAAAATGAAAACAAAGGCAGCTGCAGCAATCATAGTTATTGCAACTATCATCGCTCTTCCATTAGCTGCAAATAAGACTGCATTTGCTATTGATTCAGAGAAGACTACTACAGCCGATCCTAATCGCACGGCATCAGGATCAACGATGTTAAAACTGACATCTCCCAATGTCCCTGTGGTAATCCCATTGCTCAAAGGATTGTACGATAGTAAAGATGTGATGTTTATAACAACAGAGGTATCCGATAAAACAATGAAGGATCAAATAGGAAACTTTACAGGATCTCCAGTAAATTATGCAGCGAATTTGACAAAATCACAAGATATAGGAGATCTGTGGGTATTCAAAAATGGTGTTAAAGGTGTTGGACTCATGGGATTCCAGCCAAATGTGTTTAATTCAATACCGGGGGATCCAAAGTATACTCCATTATGGAGAGTAAACTTGGTCGAATGGAAGACTACTGGTAGTGCAAATGCTACTACCTCCCCCACCACTCCAACTATTCTGGGTTCTGATGATGCAATTGCAAACGCAGCATCAAAAGGTCAAATAAAGATCACGGCTACAAATGTAGTTGTTAACTGTCCTATAGTGCAATGGGGAGGTAACAAAGACAACACAATACCTCCAGGCCATATATGAATATCATCATCATGTAGGATAGCAACAAACACGCTATTCATATTACACTCCCAATATCTTTTTGATTAAATATGAGGTTAATTAGATGGCAGACAAGTCTGCAGCCACATTGAAAGTAGATATTCTCTCAGAGGGAATGATGACGCTTTATACTCCAAGTACGCCATCCGCCATTGCTTTAAGTGACATATTTGGCAGAAAACTGGGAATAATAGTTGCATCAACTTTAGCCAAGAATGTTCATGAATTGTTATTCCCCTCGATAGGTAGAACAAAAGTGACATCCTTACCAGTTG
>JBEVTH010000279.1:0-2061 GCA_041156085.1 Candidatus Nitrososphaera maunauluensis | reverse complement strand
TGGGATTGTCGCTTCGAAGATGATCTAGTGTTGCATTATTTTTTTGTGTTAATGCTGCTACTTGTTTTGACAATGTTGATGAAGACAATGACAAACAGCAAATACAGCCATTATCGATAGAGGTATTTCTAATATATGATAATTGATTAACATACGAGATAAGATAAGGTAACAATTGATTTGTCAGCTTGTGTGTTTTTGATAAAGGCAATCAATTGCTACACTACACAGGGATTAGTTTAGATATAGTTTCGTGTATTGGTTTTTATAGCAGAATACCAGATCGTTATGATTCTTGAATCAGAAGTTGAGTACAAAAAGATCAGCAGGTATTGCAATTTTATTCATGTTTGTCTTTATTATTACGCTTATCATTGTTTTTACTGGACCTTTTCCAAATACTTATTCTAAAGCACTCTCCGGAAATAATAATACTCAGCAACACCAAAAACAGGCCAAAGTAGTTGATGCTGCTGGTCATTTTGCAAATAATCAGATAGAAAATGGCTCTGTGACTTGGATACAAGGTGGGTTATGGCACTTGGCAATATTCAATTCTATAAGTAATAATATCAGCAACAGTACTAGGAGTACTAACAATAATAACTCAGCCAAAGCTGAATTCACAGCAAATTTTACAATGGTAAAACCTGATGGAAGTTTATCTCATGAGCACTCGATTAAAAATTTTGTGTCAAATAATGTGATGATATCGGGTGGAGATCTCATCGTACCAGGAATTGCCGACATCTATACTAATAGCATTCTAAAGTACAAGCAAATTCCAATTATGGTTCATTTGATGGGAAAGCACCATGTCCTTGGTGTAACAATTGATATAAATAAAACTAGTAGACATTTTGCAAGTTCCAATGAGATGTTTGGTACTTTAATACATGGCACTGGACTTCAGGCAATAGAAAAATCACAGCAAAACAGTAACAATAACAACAGCACTATGAGGATGAATGGAATGCCTATGTCGCATAGCTGAGAGTGGATAATTTATATATATAAAGATCCTATGTTGCGATTGCAAAAAATAGAAAGTTGTATATTATTTTGTTGTATTCCCCATCATCATGTTGCTTTGTCCTTGTGGCAATGGCATGATTTCATTTACACCTATGACTACGGTACTTGTGTCAGGTAGCTTTATTGGGTTTTTTGTCGGATTCTGCAGTGCTAGATCAGTAGTTACAACGCCTCCTCGGGGTATATCATAATGGTAAAGACATATGCTACCAGGCTTGGATAACTCCTTAACAAGATCCAGTGATGCGGGTTTAAGGGTTGGTGCCTGTCCTACAAGCATTTTTAATGGAGTTATTGCATTTGTATCGCAAGGGAGCTTTGCAGCTACATGGCCGCCCATAATCTTGTATGGTGTAGCATCATACAGGTGTATGTAATCCATTGCTGGAATTGTTTTGCCATCTAATAACACAGTCGAAGAGTCTCTTACAACTGTAGTAGTACTTTTAGTAGTGGTTTGTGATTTAACAGAAGATGTAACTCCGCTACCTAAGGCTGCAGTTATTAACAACAGGCCAGCTAAAATGGCGATTGTTAATTTTTGTCTATTCATGGCAGTGGTGTTTTTACCCTCTTGATTATTAAGCATTGTATTTTACCTCTGAAAGAGAACAAAAGGAATGAGTAAATCCAACTGAAAACTCTTAACTCGTGGTAAATTCTTTATCTCGAAAATGGTCATGTGCTCATAAGACAATAGAATAGCGGTAGCGATCTGAGGCTTCGGTTTATAGAAAAATACTACCACATGATATCAATTTTTTACTTTCAAAACAAGATATTTCTCCCTTCCTGTTCTAACGCGATGGTAACATGTGAAGTCAGACTAGAAATCAACGGTATCGGACAATAAAAGCTATAGCTAATACCTTATAGTTATTGCAGAGCAAAAGAGCCACCTGACCTAAGAGAATTATATAACGAATTCCGTAATCTATTAACTATAATTAATTCTAAAAAATAGAATGTAAAATAACTAAAAGCTTAGTTATGATACTGTTAATCAGATTTTGTATAAATCATATT
>JBEVTH010000278.1:0-3299 GCA_041156085.1 Candidatus Nitrososphaera maunauluensis | reverse complement strand
AAACAGATAGAGTATCTTCAAGCTATAGTTTTTTTTGTTAAGTGAACAGAGCCATCAGAGGTAAAGGAATTCCGTGATGGACATATCTAACTGGTATTTTAAGGATTGACGACATATATTTAGCATGAAGTCTCGATAGTCCAATATACCTAGGAAATTGCAACTGTCTAGGCGGGACTTTTTGGCACTCTACTACTCCATGATGAGTATGAATTATTTTCATCTTTGGGAATTTCTTTGTAGACAGATATGAAAAGCAATGCCATGTATTATCCCATACTATTCCATTGCCACTTCCGTATTCTTTTTCAAGTAGTTCCTTGTACATGCGATAGTGTGCTTCTTCAGCAGACACTCCTTCCCATGAAGGCTCTATCGTTTCTGTAATGTTTAAGTTGGATGGCAATACTCCTCCTGCTCCTTCACCTGCAGAAGAACCTCTAGCTGATATCAAAGTCACATCATGACCTTTACTGGCCGCGTTTTTAGAAACCCACATAACAACAGCTTCCAAGCCTCCATTCGATCTTCAACCAATTTGCAATGAAAATAATCGGGAGGCGGGGTAGGTAAATTGGGGCTACTTATAACCAATACTTTCGTTTATGAACACCATCAAGTAGGAGAGATGATACTTAATAATAATCGTTCAACTGACGAGAAGCAATGACAAATATCTCTACGTTTAGACTCATCACTCTTCATAATCAAAATACTCTTGATGTACAGCTGCAAAGAGACCTGTACAAAATCATATCACATTTATATTTCGAGGCCACGGCTAGTTCTTGAGCTGTGGTATGTGACCTTATCGCACTTGAGCTAATTTCTAGATAAGTAAAAGTAATGGTTAGAAACTCGATTATTAATTACATATACCATGTATTTCCCTTAATACTTGTTGTCTATTATTGATAAAGAGATTGATGATTCTATAAATGAGCAGTTGAAGCGATTTGAAAATTTAAAACAAAAGTTAGAATCTCCGGAATTACAAAAACAAATGACCAACAATTTAGATAGGCTTAGAAGACAAAGTCGCTTGATTCATTCAGATATTTTAAAACAACTTATAGATAAAATGGAACTATTAATAATTGATGATCAAGTTATGATAAATGCATTAGGTTATAAAATGTATATTGAGCATTTGATATCTTTGGTGCAGCATATCTGAAGTCGAAAGATTATATGAAGTAAAATATTGGTGAAGATACTATCATTATATTTTCATGTTATGGAATAATGGTGGCCATATATCATACCATCAATTGCATGGTATTATTATTTTTAAGTCTAATAAAATAATTGTTCTCCGCTGCTTATATGGAGGCTAAAGTAAAAAGTAGCTCTATTTTCTCCATCTTTATTACTCTTATCTACAGCCTACCATCATGGGCTTCAACATTGCTTTTAGATATATACAAGACTAAGCCAGTTCCATTTTCTGATTTTGTCGCAAACTTTGTCTTGGCTATATACTCAAATAAATCGCCAAGGTTTAAATCAAATTAATTAATGATGAGTCATATACCCACGAGCCTAAAATGATAAGAACAGAGAATAGCAAAGAGTTTTCAAGTGCTTTTATTATTCCCCATTTTGCAGATATATATGACCAAGAGAAAAGTCGAAAGGATTATCTGCCTGAGACCATTGAAGGACTATTTTCACAAACCGATGAAGATTGGTGTGCAATAATTGTAGTAGACATGCCTCCAAACGAAGAGACCCGTGATTATTTAAACCATTTAAAGCAAAAATATTACCACAAAATTGACGTTATTTTTTTAGATCGAAACGTTGGTCCCGGCGTAAGTAGAAATTTAGGAGTCCTAAAGGCTTTAGAACGTGGTCAATCTATAATACTTTTTAATGATTCAGATGACATATCTCATCCAAAAAGACTAGAAGTTGTTAAAGGAATATTTTTTGAGAACCCTCAAATTGATGTAGTTTATTCGACTTTTGAGGTAATTGATGAAAATAATAGGTTAACCCCTATGGAAAAAATTTCTACGCCAATTTTAGAAATCTTAGAATCTCATAGGCAAAACCCAATTGAGGGCAAAGATATTTGGATAAAGATGGGAACTGAAACAGGGATTACCAATATTACTTCTTCTACGGCGGTACGTATCAACTATGCATACCAATGCCCTTTCCCTAATGAAAAAGCATCAGAAGATTTTCATTCGTGGATGAGGATGTCTGCATTTGGGGCCAATTTCAAGTATTCTTCCTTAATCCCAACTAAATACAGAATACCTAGATTTATGAAATATCAAGCTTCAAGGACGAGGATAGGCCCAGGCAATTTTAATCAAATAAAAGCAAGAGTTGATAGTGATGGTTTTTCTAAGGCAATTGAAATCGCGCTCACAAGGAATGTAATAAAGCCCGAGGAAATACCATTGCTTAAAGCAAAATTCTATAAAAGATTAGCCAAATCTATGAAACGAGAAATGGAAGACGAACTGGCGAATAAGCTCTTAAACAAAGCCGCACAATTGGAATATGAAAGTCTTGTTTACTTTAATAAGTGGTAGTATCGTAAGCGACCAGACTTTTTATAATTTTGAAAATGAATCTAATGCTCTATTCTCAATTAGATTTTCAAGTTCTTGTAAATTTGGAAATGTTTAAAATTGCTGTATAAATCCATAAACAAACTTGTGTTCACAGCAGAACATTATTTCATGGTTAGTATTCGTAGCATAGCCATAAAAATGGGTCATACCTACTAACAATGTTTTAACTCATAGCCTGTTTTTATACCCATTGATCTTATCATTCCAATCTTCTTGTATGAGATAGTCATTAACCGATCCAGAATGTCTCGAATAGAAGCGTCAAGTGTTGGTTGATTAAAACACAAATATAAGATGTAACGATTATTTCTTGATAGATGTAAGTATACACAGGTATTTGTCTCAAATTAATACTCATCCAATTAATCCTTATTTCAAGACTGCTTAGTTTAAACATATCCCATCAGAAATTAGCAATGCCAAATGTCTGATTGGTTTGTAAAAATTTATAAATTTAGAATAAGAGAAGAATGTAATGCGCCTATTTGGTACAAGATGTTCTGGCATTACTTTAACTTTATCTAGTGGAGATGGAAAAGACATAGTAACCTTAGATTATGGCACCTATAATGATATTAAAGTAGAAATTAATAAAGAACCAGCCAACAAATTTTTGATTGTATCATATATCAATGCACTGAATAAGATAGAAAGACAAGAATACTACAATATTGATAAGATTGAAAGAATAGATGCTTCTTTAGAGCT
>JBEVTH010000277.1:0-3330 GCA_041156085.1 Candidatus Nitrososphaera maunauluensis | reverse complement strand
CGTGTTTTCTAACAACGTTCTACAATCAGATGGTCCGATACCATCGTCAAAGTTCATTTTATATATCTATTTAATTTGATAGTATTGAAACATTAAATTCTCATAAGACAATGGAACACAGTTCGAGAAGCCAAGCACCTGCAGGAGTAGGCTAAAATATTGCTCCACTGGTCGGATTTTTCTGTCAAAATGTACTGCTGATTATTATATCGCTGACACCGTAAATTTTATCATGTTTTGACTGAACACTCATCAGAGAAAGACAGAGAAATATATATTTATTTTAGGAAATAATTTACCAAGTGGATTGAGTAATGACTTGCAAGGGTATATGTATACGTCATAAGGCTCAAAAACCAGTTAATTCCGGCCGATATGTTATTGGACAGAGACGCTGTCAGATATGTGAGCTATTTATAAAATGGGATGGATTATGGTGTCCGTGCTGTGGATATAGATTAAGAACAAAGCCAAGAAATCTAAAATACAAAGCAAAGCTACGGTGGCGAGAGTCAATGAAAAAGGCCCAGGAACTGAGAAGAATAGTATCAATATAATAATAAGAATTCAATACATACTAAAGCTATTATGCTAATTTGTTTGCCAATTTCGAAATAGCAGGTAGAGTAATTATACCAATTACTTCTATATTTTCCTCATATGATAATCTTTTGCGGGCTGCAGCTCTACTAAGTTATACCTTCATCATATCGGGATGGATTGGATATAGCAAATCAATAAGCAAGCATCCTGGAAAACCATCAAATCCCTACACAAGAGGAACAGTATCTTCTAAATTATTTTATTTTATTTTATTTTATTTTATCTTATCTTATCTTATCTGCCGTTTTCAAACTTGAACAATAGTGTTGTATTTGATATGGTAATTTCAATATGTTGTTTGAGCATGTCATGCAAGATTAACTCTAATATTGTCTTGTGATATAAGGATCACTTCTGACCAAGATCGTGTTTCATGACGCACGTGTGAACGCCATCTTCAATAGTATGTCTAAATCCTGCAGTAGAGTTCTTCTTTAGCCATAGTTCTAACCACGACACTAGGGAATCCAAATCAAATTTGCTTCTCATAAATAAAATGATATCATGTAATGTATCCTTACCCACATGGGTGGCTAGTTTTATTACTTTGTCATCACTGAAATCCTTAAAAGCTTCCGATATTACTGGCTTGGCAACTGGTATCATTCCAGCCTTTGATTCAAGCCTATCCCAATCCACATAATTTTGTAGAATTTGACTTGTCAAGTTATTTAGACTGGTATTATTCTGTTCCAATTCTATACGTAGTTTGTCAACAATGTCTTGATATATGCGAAAACTAAGGGTCACAGTCTTTTTTTGCCATTGCATGATATCAACAGTTGTAAGATCCATCTGCTTAAAAACGGTAAGGTATACCTCCTATCTACCCCCTCGATTTAGGTTGACGAGGGTTTGAGTCAAGAAGTCAAGACGTCTACATATATTTTCAATAATGTTGATGGCATACCTACTGAATTACAGATTGAACATCTACCACAGATGAAGGGCCTTGCACACCATTCTTTCTCACATTCATACAATATTCCGCACCTAACACACTGATGATAGCATTGATGAGTAGTGGTTGTTTTTGATTTTGTTGTTGTTACAACTGTAGTCATCGGCTATACCTGATGATGCGATTTATTTTATTAAGCGTCAATCTTTTTAGTTAGACAGATCATTTTGATTAAAGCCTCGTTTCCACCAAAACATGTTATATTCATAGATCATTAAGCTATATTTTAAATTATAACGCCATTTTATTGAAAATATTAACGTCGATTTATCCATTTTGAAATGTCAATGATGATTTGCTCTAGAATAATACTAAAGAATTGTTTTATACTATAAATCTAAATACGATCTATGCCTATTGAAGTGAATAACAGTAGTAGTAATAATAGACGATGGACCTTATTATCGCATTCATTCCAGGAGCTTGAATCACTTGGCATAAACGTAAAGAAAATAAACGACTTAAACAATGCACAAGAATTTGAAAATCTGATTGAAAATATAAAACAGACTTATTTTCAAGATTATAAAACTTGTTATGATGATAATCAGCAGAAAGAAGATACAGATTGCATGATTCCATTTAAATAAATCTCAAAACAGGATGTTGGGACTTCTTTCTAATCTTCTTTTCATATCCCTGCTCAAATTTTTCATTTTTTGAATGTGATTTTAATAGCACATATTGCAACTTGACATATTTTATTATACAGAAGATATCTTTATCCATTTTGAATTGACTCTTTATCAAATGACAGATTTCGGCTAGTGTTTCAAAGATATGTAATGAACAAATAATAAATAACAATATTTGCTACCGTTACTAACGCGCCAATTTTGAAAAATTCAAAAAATGTAAAGGCCTTGATGCCTCTTGATTCTGCTGCTTCAATAATTATTATGTTACTTGCCGCTGCTAATATTGTAAGATTTCCTGCAATAGTACTTGAAGCAGTTAGCATCATCCATTGACTGGTAGTATTTGCAGAGCCAGTACCAGTACTATCTACAAAACCATTGTTTATCATCACCGTATTATATATTGCAACAAACGGAACATTACTTAATACTTGGCTTAATGCTATACTAATAGCGGATATTATGGCGTTACTTTGAAAAATATTATGCCTGTCAGGACTAGGAAAATGAGATATAACCACCGAAATAATGCCAGAAGATAATAGGCCTGAAGTAAATACAAACATTGCAGCAAAAAATACAAGAACAGAATAATCTACGCTTACCAATATATCTCTACGTTCCTTACTAAGAGCATACAAGGCAGTGGCCCCCAACATTGCAATTGTACTCAAAGATAAGATTGTAATATGAAAAGCAAATTGTATAGTTTCTGAAACTATAAAACCTGCAATAGTTGCCAGTAAGATAGCAATAGAAAGCTTTGCAAGGTGTGGATTTACAATCGTTACCTTTCCTGTTAATGCTGTAGCATATTCATTAGGATTATCAAAATCAGCATCACTAATTAGATTATCTTGGGTATATTGTTTCTTCGAGATGTGGCTTTGTTGTGGACGATGAATTATGTTTGTCGGCGTCATCATCTTCTTTTTTAATAACAGAAATTCTTTTCTGTAGTATAGTTTCAAAATAAAATATGTTACAAAGAAATTAACTAAAGTTGGAATACCAAGAATTCTGAGAAATGTTGTAAACGGTAGTGGAATTCCGCTCTGAATTGCAATCAAAAGGTTTTGAGGATTTCCTATCGGAGTCATCGTACTTCCTATGGTAATCCCAAATGAT
>JBEVTH010000276.1:0-3359 GCA_041156085.1 Candidatus Nitrososphaera maunauluensis | reverse complement strand
TATACAGATGATGGCGTGTTAATATAAAAACAAAGTAGAGTATGCAGATCATTTTTGTGAATGAACAACGCATGCCAACTGATAGATAGACATTCAGATTTATCCCGTAGTAATAAACCTGTCAAGTATAGATCAAAGATAATCAGAAAGCTGGATTTTTTCTTCGCCGGGGATTTTTGCGATTTCGAACCTTTCTTTAGGTTTGAGAAGAGTTGATGTGGCATCAATCCCTACTTTTGTTGTAAGCAAATTTTGTTGATCACTCGATGGATCAAGGCTCGAACCTTTAACATTGGTAACTATCATAAACCCTTTGTCTGCCTGGCATCTAGTAGATATTGCATATTCCACTGCAACGGGATCAGTGGGCTCAATGTCTTCATCAACTACAGTAGCTATCTTAAGCGATGGATGAGATGCAAATGCAGCTATGAGAGCATTTTTGGGCTCACCTTCAAGTCGCTTATGAATTTGAATTACTGCGTCTAACCAATTACTTCCACCATTTGTCAAACAAACAGCCTTTGTGGTAGGAACGACATTTTTTATGGCGTCGAACATCTTTGATTCAACGGGTAAACCCATTAATAGCCTGTGCTCTGCAAAACCCGGTAAAATATCATGTAAAATTGCTTGATTTCTAAATCTTATTCTGTCTAGTTCAAAGATAGGTTGTTTGCGCCTAAAATCATAGGTTCTCAACATTTCAACCATCCATTCTTCCTCATTTCTGTCTTTTAGAACCCTGCCTTCGAGGATGATTTCTGAATGACTGGGAACATATAATTGCGAATAACTACTCTTGCTTAGGGTAAGTTCTCCATCAAGTAACGAATTTGCTATTAGCATTTCATCAATACCGTATGTTGCTTGATATGCCGCTGCAATACCTACTGCTGGGTGCACTCCTATTGCAATCGCAACTTTCAGATCTTCTCCGTGATCTTTTGCAAATGAATAACACTTATGAAGATGTCTACCTTCTACCATTCTAATTGCCATGTGTTTGTCATCTAATTGTAATAATCTATGAATGGAAGAATTTTGGTTCTCTCTTTCTTGATCTTTTACAAAAACTATTGAAGATGTAATGTATGGACCTGCATCTTTTTCAAAATGAGTAACAACTGGTAGTTTATATAAATCCTTTGAGGAATTCTCATAAAAAGGAGCCTCATTAGATGGCATGATTCTTGGTTTCAACGCCTTAGGAATTGCCTGTGTAACGCGTGCATGAATCAGATTCTGTTCTTTAGCCCCGATGGCAAGGGAAAACCTCTTTCTCGTCCCCACAACATTGGAGGCTACTGAGATTTGTTCGCTCCCATTGACTTTTTCGAATAATATTGCATGCTTTCCCTCAAGTTTGCTTACAACTGCTGCGAGTTCAAATTTGGATTTAACATTTTTATTTACCCGAAAAAGATCATTTTTACTTTCTAAAATCTCTAAGAAAGAGCGAAGATCTTTTTTAATACTATTAGCTTTCGGATTATGTGTGCCCCTTTTTGTCCTCACTTCGATTATATTCCTCTTTTACTAGGTTCATAATCTCATCCATGATTGCTTTCATGTCACCAAGTTGCAATTGCTTTGTACTATAAAGAGAAACTATACAAATGCCATTTATCATCCCAGAAACCCTTTCTGAAATTGTACTAACAAACATAGAATCAAATTTACTCGGAATCACTTTAGCTGTATTGACTTTATTTGAAGAACTTATAGAAACAGAAAGCGATCCAATTCTATTAGAACCTTCAGCTAATGAGAGAAAGCATCCATTTTGAAAAGAGAGAAATTTAATAAGAAAAATCCTTTGACTTTCTGACCTAGCATAACGTACAACTGTTATATCAGATCCTTGATTTTGCATTATTATGAGGCACTTATACACGAACAGATATGGGCTTAGCCACATGTGATTCTTGTAGCTTTTTTCTTGCTCGCAATTTAGTCTTGTATTTTAGATTTCTTGGCTTTGTTCTTAATCTGTATCCACAACAAGGACACCATAATCCATCCCATTTTATAAATAGCTCACATATCTGACAACGTTTTTGCCCACTGGCATAGCGACCAGAACCAACCGGTTTTTGTGCTTTATGACGTATACATATACCCTTACAAGTCATTCATATACCCTTATTTGGTAAAATTATTACCTATATTAAAGACGTAACAAATACTATATAAATTTATGCAAATATTTTATATCGCATTTGAGAGATCAAAATCGAAAAGTTTCATTAACAGTGTGTCCTTGAAATATATTTCAACAATACGCCATACTTAAGCGTAAGGCTAATGTTTGTGTGTGAACAGAAAGGAAAACCTTCTATGTTGCTATCCTATAGATATGGCAAGTTTTACCTTTTCGAGTAGACTAGAGTGTATTTGTTTATGCGATATTCAGAATGCTTGTTAAATACATTAGAAATTCTCAGTAGCCAGGGTCCGCCGTCCAGCCTTAGCTACTAATTTATACCATAGTTAATAAGATGCAAATGTTACACATTCTGGATATGAACAAAATCTAGAACTGCATCTGATGATAGAAGCTTAAATTTTAGAATACAAATAAAACGAATGATGGAGATATATATCATAAAATATCTATTGTATCATAAATCATTACAAATCAATTAAGTCTTAACATTGTAGATAGGATTGAAGGACTTACCTTTTCTAAAAGCAATTGTTCTTGCCGATGATCTGTCTCTAATTCCGCGTCTATTTGCATCCGTGTTTTGCGGTAAAGATGTTCCACGTTCATCTACAATCTCAATGTCAACCAAATCATTAAACTTTGTTTTTATCATCGATGCAATTTGGTTTGCCATAGTTATGTTACCGTCGCCGATTCTTACTATCTTCTTTTCTGACCTTATTCCAGATAGCAAAACCGATATCAGCTGGATAGTAGAATTAAGTGAAGATTCCACTACACTGTCTATCTCATTGTGAAGGTAAATGATAGATATTCCTATTCTATTACCTGGATCAATTCCTATCGTTAATTGATCATCGTGGTAAGATCCCATGATGCTCCGCAAAACTTTAGCTTTTAAAAGGATAGGATATCTATCTAGCTCTGTATCTAAGAGAACATCTTTTCTTCTGACAATTTCAGCTTCGTCTTTTGTAGTGATAATGATCTTTGCATTAGACTCTGCTGCTTGCTGCGGGGATAATGATTCGAACCGAAGATCCATTAACTTAAGTGCATTGATGATTTTATAGTATGATCGGCCATAAACGGTGGCCACTGTAATCTTGTGTTGCATGAGCTCCCTAATCAGGGGCGTTTCATCAGTAAAAGTTTTAACAAAATTGTTATTAAATCTTATGGATCACGG
>JBEVTH010000275.1:0-3384 GCA_041156085.1 Candidatus Nitrososphaera maunauluensis | reverse complement strand
AATATAGAGATGAATATTGAAAATATGGAGTTTTTATTATACTGTTGAAGTGTATGTAAACCAAAATCTATTGCATCTGAAAAAATAATGGTTAATTTTCCATTATGATGTGGAATTTATTTTATCCTGTGCTGTGCTCCATATATTGGCGTATTTCCAAAGTGGTTCTCAGTTTTGCTTGGGTCTATCCAAATTCTTACTGCACTTTTGTCCATCAGTTTTATAGATATTGGTACTCCTGTCGCGGGTCCTTTCTTAAGAGATACTGTAGCTGTACCATTATAAGTGGAAGACATAGTATTTTTCGTCGGATTACCACTTATCTTAAAATCTGTTATAGTGTGCTTATGCGCAGCGCTGCCATTCAACATAAACATATTGAATGTAGCATTAAACACTGGAGAACTAGAATTCACGTTCTTAAAGTCCCATACACCTGAAGTTACCCACGCCGGTTTTCCATCTTTCCCATTTTGCAGGCTTGCAATTGTTCCCGTTAGAGTACCTGACTGCTGTGCATTTACTATCGACAATGGAAAACTAAGCACTCCTACTGATACTATCATCGCTGCTAACACAGAGTAAAGAGTTGGCATTATCAAAGTATTTTTTGTCATTGAGTATAATATATGTGTCAAATAGCTTATAAGAGCTGTCATCGAACAGAACAAGAATATCGTATTCCCCGACTTTATTGTATGACTAGAATGCCGACAACCATGACTATAACACATATACATGATCAGAAATTCTACATTTCTATTGTGATTGTTGGAAGAAATATCTTATCTTTATCGCCTATTAGAATAGTAGAGTGCTGGTTGATGTCTTTGTGGGGATAATGGTGGCATTATATTTGTCTATAACTACGAGAAAAAGCCATATAAACATGCAATGCATTGCATAGATTTCACACCTACAAACTTTTTTAAGACAGAAATACGATTGTTGCGTTGTGGGCCATAAGAAAAAAATAGACGATGATGAAAATGAAGAAAGCTTATCACATGAAGAATTGTTTAGATGTAATATTTGTGGTAAAGACGCAGATTTTATAGTCCAACTAGAATTAATAAAGGAACGAAGCAATTACAACATCGTAGAGTCCGTAAATCAAATGCCTTTCTTTTTATGCGAAGAACATGAGTATCTTTACAAGAGAATGCAAAACAATATAGAGCTGAAAGATTATTTTGTCGAAACAATCAAAGAAAATCAATAATACGACCGTTAATACTAATGTACGCAGTGGAAAAAGATAGACCTTTTGACACTCTTGATGATTTTGTCAAGAACCTCCATAAAGAAGGATCTGCGTTAATAGATTTTAATAGAAATAAAATTCCATGTATTTATATTAATCCAGCAAGATTCGATGAAATTATGAATGCCATTCACGGCAAAAAATTGGCCGTGGACAGTTTACTGAATATCTTTCATAATGGATATGATGTTTTTGTTGATGTCCAATTGAATTTTTTAAATATAGGCATAAACGAAAACTACCTGCTATATGCAAATGATATGTTGGACTTCTTTGAGGCTTTATCCAACACAGGATTGATCGCACTCGCACCTAATCTCTCTATTGTTCCTAGTAGTTCAAACATCTTCATGATTCAACTTCCCAAAAAAGAGGCAGCTGAGAATGCATTTGAAATAATTAAAGCAAACATAAAGAACAAAAGAAGCTAATAATATCACCTAAATAAATGCCAAGATATACAAAGAGTAAAGAACCCTGCCTTTCTATGTATTATATGGAAATCTCAGCAAGATGAAGGGTAAGGAAAAACCACTCGAAAAAAATAATGCTTCAATAATAAAAAAGGTAAAACACGACAATAACCTACCCGATAAACAGGATCAAACTGACATTAATATAGATAACGATAACACAATACCTGAAGAAATTGACACCCATTTTCAAATGTATGGTAAACATGCATGGGAGGTAGAGTATGGAGAAAAATGCCCAATATGTAACAAAAGGATAGATGAATATGGATTTTGTGCCTGTGGCAGTCAAGGAGATTAACTTGTTAGTTGTTTATCATTCTATTAGTTTATACAAAACGAGTGCGACGGCCGGGATTTGAACCCGGGTTACCAGATTGGCAATCTGATGTCCTAGACCAAACTGGACGACCGTCGCATTAATATTCGATCAAGATTAAATGGGGTATTTTAAGGATTTTAGTTTGTCTGTTTAATTAACCATTCGAAAACAGTCCCAAGGTAAATAGCCATTTTTTTGTCTCAAAAAACTTCCTGCATCTTGAGAATATCTCAGGTAATCACAAAAACCTATGACAAATGTAATGGATAGATATATATAGTTAAAAAGAATATAAATATAATAACAATGCAATTTAATCTCTTTGGCAAGAAATTTAAATGTGCTGTATGTAGCAAGAAGTTTAAGACTGATTCAGAATTAGAACAGCATCGCCAAAGAGAGCATATGAAGTAGAATAAAAAATTCATATCTGAAGCATTTAAGGAAACCGGAGTATTGAGATCTGGGTAGTTCATGATATTAGGATTAGATTAGTATATCCTCTACTTTCTGTCACAGAATTTCCATTAGATTCCTCGACTATTATGGTAGCAGAGATTAGGTCATACTTTTGACAATTTTTAGCATCAATAACAACATAATCATTTAAAATATCTATACCCTTCAGACTCTCAGAACTAACAGTAAAATCTACAGATGAACTGGAGTTAATCAGCAACAATTGGTTCTTCTGATAATTGCCTATGCGAGCAAGTCTTCCTTCTCTAGGAGTTGCTCTCACATTTACTTTGACTTCGCCTATTGGATGAAAAGTATACCTGGTCATGTTATTCACCAAAACTTCAAATTTGAATGGATAGCCTGCTGTATTTTCCGCCATTTTACTAACTCCGTCATTCATAACAATGTCTACTTTCTTGATAGTATCTGCATATCTCACAATCCACTCATTTGTTGTCTTTACAATATTGTCAATACTTGTTTTCCTTGATTTGTTTTCCGCTTCATGTAGCTGATATCTATCTACCCAATCTTTGTAGTCTTTACTAATATCAGTTATAAATTCAGCGCATGTATTCTGATAGTCTTCAATACTTGTTGCTCGATCTGAACCTGTATCAGCAGCGAACATCATTGTGGAAGTATAAGAATTCACTGCCATAAAAAGATGAATTACGATATCTATTCTTATCATCTATTATACTGGACAATCAGAGAGAATCTAAGCATTAGTGTTTTATAGTGATATGTCCTCTAAGCTGATCGGACTTTTTTTATCCCATTACTTCTGAGACTCACACCATGTCACACTGTCCTGTGTAACTGTAATTATGATATTATGATATATTGGTATAATTATTGGT
>JBEVTH010000274.1:0-3384 GCA_041156085.1 Candidatus Nitrososphaera maunauluensis | reverse complement strand
GGTGGCATGGCCTCAATAGGACCTGTTTATGATTAATTGATTGACTGATTGAGAAAGCATTAAACACTAAAAATACAAGATGCATATATTTAATTCAGGTTTTGGCATGTAACAATTGTCCTAATTATCTTTTAATGCATATCCGCACTTATAGTAGCTGCTGGTTGGGAAGAATCTAGAATTGATGTGTATTTCACAATTTTAATTAATACTTTAATACTAGAAAAATTAAAATTAACACTTCATTGAATAATTTATGATGCTAGGAGTTTTCTACTTTAGGCGATTAAATAATAATAATACTAAGGACAGGTGGACACTGATAACTTTTTAGCCTTACGATGATGTCTTTGTCGTAGTTGGTTAAGTTAGACAATAAGTCGCGGATAGAATCGGAACAGATAATAAAGAACGAAATATCTGTTGTAACTGACAATCCTTCTATCATAAAGGGCAATGGTTGTGCTGCATGTCATGTATTATTCAAAGTCTAAGAGCTTATGCATGTGAGTGAGCAGGACGCAGCCGACTTGCTTTCAGAAGTCCTACTCGACAACAGGTCTCTCAATGATGAGTTCATTTCAATGGTCGAGGAGATACATATGAAAGCCCGTATGATGGGTGAGATATTCGCGATCAAGACAAGAGAGGCCAAAGACCGCTACATCGATTCTAATTTCAAGAACACACTCAGCGAGTTGACTAGTGACGGCTCAGTATACGGAACAGAGATAGTTATGAGAAGGTTAATCTTATCTAACATCGCTCTCAACATCGCTCAAAATCTAGGAGTTGACTATCATGCGGCCATGGAGGAACTATACTATTACATGAGAAAGAAAGACATACAGACGCACGAAGAGCTAATGCAGTCAATAAGGTCTTTGCTGACTAAGAGAAGTATTGAGAAGCCATAATGCTGATGACATTTACATGAATATATCACCAATAGTATGGAAAATCTCATATATGTAATAGTGAAAATACGTCTCTGCTGGCATATACAACCTTGTAACCTATATGCATATTGATAAAGTGCTGACACTACTAATCTGTTGTTTGATAGAAATGAAATATCCTCAAATTTTTACAGAAACAGGATAGCGCAGACAAAATGCTGACATTCATTAAGGAACGGTTGACTGTATTGTATCTGAAGATATTTATGAGAAGAAAATTCTTCAAGATTCTCTAGATATCCTTGCAACAGAAGGAGGACTTCAAATTGCATCAACATTAAATATAATTACTTTTAACCTCATAGAAAGACAATGACAGAAATGACTAGGGAAGAAATCAGGAGGTTTCTTGGCCATGGAACCTTCACTGGTAAGTTGGCAACCGTTCGCAAGGATGGAACCCCTCATGTTGCTCCTGTCTGGTTTGTTTTAGATGAAAATAGTAACGATGACATTATTTTGACTACATCGCACGAATCTGTAAAAGGGAAGTGCATAATACGCGATCCAAGAGTAAGCATCTCAGTGGATGACCAAAAAACACCTTACTCTTTCGTAATTGTAAATGGTATTGCACAGATTAGCGAGGAATCCTCAGATCTTCTGAAATGGGCAACAAAAATAGCAGAAAGATACATGGGAAGAGATAATGCTGAATCTTATGGCAAAAGAAACTGTGTTAAAGGAGAGTTACTGATAAGGGTAAAACCTACCAAGACTATTGGACAGAAAGATATTGCGTTATAGCGAAGAGGTACATGATGGTAAGATGCTAAGTAAGTTAGTAGAGAATCCTTCTTCTGGAGGTAATCATGAAAGTTGCATGTGTGTAAATCCGTATATACACTGTCGCTGGGTTGGTATATCGCTGTCAATTGTATTCTATGAATCTAGAGTTGCTAACTAACGCTACAGTAGTTGATGATGCTATTAGGTTTGTATCTGATAGATCAAAAGAGAAGCTAAAGCCATCAGCTAGCAGTAGCAATGAAGATAATAAGAAAGAAGAATCAAATGAGCCTGACTACAATGAGGACAAAGGTCAGCTAGAAGAGCAAACTAGCGAAATAACTACAAATCAGGTTTTCTAACACACGAATTAGTCGTAGAAGAAGAAGCTGTTGTGGCTTTAAACTAATTATCTCATTCTTAATATATAATCACGCTATAATAAGACGATATAACCTATCTTTAGGATGGTAAAAGTATACCAAATCTCTGCAGTAACTCTGATAATTAAAAACATGGAAAGGTCTTGTAATTTTTATTCCAAAATACCAGGTTTTAAGTTAGTTTATGGTGGCTCATCTGATGATACTTTTACTACCTATGAAATTGGTGAATATATTCCAAAAATGTATCTGAATCTGGAACTAATCATAACCAATGATAATCACAAAGATACCAAGAGAAAAAAACAACAATTTGGGAGAATAATTTTCCATACAGAAGATGTAGATAAACTATATTCTTATTTTAGGAGCAGGAGTATATTTCGAATTTAATATCATTTGAAAATGAACCTACCGATGCCGTCTAGGGCGAAAGGTACTTTCACATAAGAGAACCAGATGGATATCAACTTTCATTTGCAAAACCTTTTGGTAAAGAAAGAAAAACCTTTAAAGCTTAAGGGTATACAAATATGACCGTTTGAAGCCATTGTAAGTTCTTTAGTATCTATATCGATATTATTGATAACTCGCTGTGTTAATAATTATACTTTGCATTGTTATGCTGTGAGTTTGTATAGATATATCTATACACGAAATTTAGAAAAACACATAATCATCTTGCAGTATTAAAAGCAATTACAAAAGAGGAAAATAAAACGATAACAATAACATCTGTAGCTAGAAAAAGTCATTAATAGAATAATTTACCTTGGCGACTGTTTATTTAGAAACTGATGTGATTGTAGAAAGAGTATGATGTAATTCTGAATAGTCAATACGCAATACGAAATATAATATTAGAATAAAAGTTAACAATTTATAAATGGCATATCCTACAATGGGTTCGATGTTTAATCATAAAACAACAGCATTATCTGCGATGGTCATTGCAGCTGTTCTTGTTGCATCATTCTTTGCTATCAGCTATGTGCAAACAGCATCAGCACAAGGTAACATGAGTAGTGGTGGTGCAATGATGAATAAGACTGGCAACATGACATCTTCTGCGGGTGGTGCAATGATGAATAAGACTGGCAGCGCAACGATGAACGCAACAAAGTAGTAGACTAAACTAGTAAAATACGTTCACTTGAACAAAACTCAATCTTTTATTTTTTCAATTAGATTTTTTGATATTGCCAATGCATTAGAATAGTGTTGCATATCCTCATCCTTCAAAATGAAACGATAATATTATAATTATATAAATACATTAAAATGAAAGCTGTGGTTTAGACCACGGCTAAACT
>JBEVTH010000273.1:0-3390 GCA_041156085.1 Candidatus Nitrososphaera maunauluensis | reverse complement strand
AGAAAGTTATTAGTAAGGTATGAAAAGAAATCAGAGAACTATCTTTCACTAGTGTGTTTAGCTTGCTGCATTATCGTCTACAGGAGGATAATTTTGGGATGGGCCCTTATCTTCTACTAATTTATGTGTGAGTTTTAATGTAATTGCAATAGTTAGTTTAAAACAAAGAAAGACTCATACGTATATGTTAAAAAGGAATTAAAATACCCTGCAGTCTTTGCTAATATTGCGAAAACTGTCTAACTAGCAGTAATTATTATACCTAGTTATCCTATTATTTATATCAAGTTATGAAAATTGCATCTGTAGTTGGAGCTAGACCAAATATAATTAAACTAGCGCCAATACACAAAGTCATTCGTACTTTTTCTGATCATCATATTATAATACATACTGGTCAACACTACGATTATGAATTATCAGAAATATTCTTCAAGGAATTTGATTTACCGAAACCTGATTTTGATCTGAATGTAGGTTCTGCGACACCTGGATTTCAAATTGGAGAGATGGTTAAGAAACTTGAGAAGATTTTTCTAAAACATAATGATTTTGAACTTGTTCTAGTATATGGAGATACAAACTCTACTTTTGCAGGTGCTCTTTCTGCTATGAAGTCAGGAATACAAGTTGCTCATGTAGAGTCTGGACTGAGAAGTTTCGATAGACGTATGCCAGAGGAAATTAATAGAATATTGACTGACCAGCTTAGTGATTACCTATTCGCACCGACCCAGACTGCTATTAAGAACTTAGAAAGGGAGCATGTATTTGGAAAAATAGTTTATAGTGGGGATATAGCGGTTGAGATAATTAATTATGCAGTACAATTCTCATCAAAATCATTAATTCTTGATGATTTACGGCTTCAACGAAAGACATATATTCTATTTACTATGCATAGAACAGAAAATACTGATTCACACGATAGTTTAATTTCAATTATTCATGCTTTTGAAACTCTTACTGAAGTAGAAATAGTATTTCCTATTCATCCAAGAACAGCAAACTTACTGAAAAAAAGAAATTTGTATTCTAGATTAGAAAAATGCAAAAATGTAAAGTTAATCCAACCAGTTAACTACATTGACTTTATCAAATTAATGCAAAATGCTAAAAAGGTGATAACTGATTCTGGTGGAGTTCAAAAGGAGGCATATTTATTGTCTGTACCCTGCATAACAATTAGAGGAAACACTGAATGGATAGAGACTGTAAAGTCTGGTTGGAATATACTCACTGACATCGATACAAAGAAAATCGTCAAGGCTACTAGAGACTGGATGCCGTCGCTGACTGATTATCGAATAAAACCAATTTTTGGAGACGGCCATACATCTACAATAATAAAAAATTCTATTATGTCTTTAATGTCTTACGAAAATGTAGATAAAAGTAGTAGACTCATGACTAAACGTCAATCCTAAATAGCATATAGTATAATGCATTGAAAACATATTAGAAAAATTACGAAAAAGCACAAGCAAAGATTCTTTACTGCGAATAAATAGTTGAGAGGCGGGAGATTACATTTATTGGATCATGTTCTCGCGGCAGGCCTTGACGATATTTGAGTTTATAGTCTAAAACTTTGAGACCGCATGCGAGCGCTTCTAAAGCTGTCTTGCTAAGGTTCTGTAAAATGGTTTTGTCAACATATCTAATGTCAACATATATCTTGTATCTTCTCAAAAAGTCTGGCATATCTTTATAAATTATAGGAGCTTTGATTCTATTGTATACTTCAATGTTTAGACTAATGTTATGCATTTTACAATAATCTAGTGCCCATTGTATGTCAGTTACTTCTGTATCTATAGTCAAAGCTTCTTTCTGTTCATTTTTTAAAAGTGAGTCTGGTTTAAAATGATCTGTATCAACTGGATTTGAAAGATATATGCCTTTTGCAACAAGTTGTAAAAGATCAGGAGTAGATACAATAACTGTGTCTGCCACTCTTTGAGCGTTGATATGCATCCGTTTCTTAAACAATACTTTATCTCGTAACCCTCTATACATCATTATTGATCTAATAGCGAGATCCGATATCTGCGAACGATGTGGAAGCTTTTGTTTCTTTAATCCACGTATATCTGTTCCATGGTAATGGAGAATTATCTTTTTTGATCTACCAAATTTCTTGCGAAGTTTTAGGAGTATGTCAATTCTACTATGGATATGAATGATGTCGGCTGATTTTGCTTTTTCTATACATTTTTCAGTAAATTCTTCTAATGCAACATTTAGAATATACTGTTTATAAAACTCGATAAGTCCATATTTGTTATGATCCCCAATCATAATTACTTTTGCCTCATGCCCTTGTAACTGTTGATATTTTGCAAGGGTGTAGGCTACTCCAGCCTGATCCCATACATGTAGTATATGCATGAGTCTATTCTACCTTGTAATTAGAGATTATTGTTATTGTGTTCTTTCTGGATTGACTTTAGTTTCAGATTGTGGAGATTTATTAGTCTCTCCATTGCCAATTATGGGTGGTTTGGAACTGCGTTTCATTATTTTTAATAGGTAATTTCGCATGTGTTGTTTCTCCTCTTCGGTTACTTTCCCATCAATCAAATCTATAAGGAATAGATTTATTGTCGCACCAATCTGATTTTGACTGAACAAGGCTTCAGCTTCTACACTGAATTGATTTTTTCTATGCCAGTATCCAATAATCATGCCAAGTGGGACATATGCTGCTACAAACACTAATGCAAAAACCCATATACTACTGAAAATTGAATGGGTTAAAAAAGGTACTTTTTCAATTAATAATTTATATTGAATAGTGACGAAATTGGCAAATGTCATTATAAATATCAAATAAATACTGTGACCATTCCTAAAATCAAGCCAACGTCTTCTCAAGTTATTATTTTTTGATGAGACGATATTGCGTATTTTGGTCTTGTTCAATGTAAATATCATATCCTATACGGTAATTTCTTCCTTTGTATTAGAGATGAAAAACCACTTAATTATAAATATAGCAAATACACATCATAGTGCCACCTCATCATAATACAGATTTATTATGGTTTACAAACTGTGTCGATATTCGTGATTACAAAAATTCCGATGTTTATTGACTATTATTAAACTATTATTAACTTACATTCAAATCATTGCAATATTCAAAATGTCTCTTATCTCTACCTTCAATTTTATCATCATCTATTATCAACCAAAAGTGACTATTATTCCTATCTAGAGATTGTAAATACCAAAAACAATGAGTTCTATACAGCTTTGTTGTATAACTTATCATGTCGTGTTCATATAAATTTTAGAATTTACTTTTCTACAATGAACAAATTGTATAATGAATACATATTCTCCAAATGCTGTTTTCAACGACGAGAATGCAGTCTATGCTATCCA
>JBEVTH010000272.1:0-3442 GCA_041156085.1 Candidatus Nitrososphaera maunauluensis | reverse complement strand
CTAAATATAATAATAGGCATATTTTAAAAATATATGTGAATTTGATTATCGCCTGTTTAAACCAATTTGGCAGCATGTCTGCATTTTGCCTGATAAAATCTTCCTTTATTAAACAAGAAAGTTAATCATACCCTTTGCCATTTTTATAAATGGAAAATCTTTTGAATATTGGGTCTGCAAATCCTTAGTTGAAGTGCATATGTATTAAACCCAAAGTCAATTCAACAGCCGTAACAGCAGGCCTTTTACCAAAGACATTTTTATGCGATCGGATTTTCTTGTGATTTTTCCTTCATAGTCTCTTACTCATCTGCATTTCCCGATTGAGTATATATTGCAAAAGTTGCGATGAGAAAAATGATCTATGATATATTATCTGTTCTAAAAACACGAAGTTAAAAATAATAAAAAAAGTCATTAAGTTTTCTATTGGGAGAAAGTTGTTGTTGCAGCAGTAGTATCTTCTCGTGATACTAGTTCAAATGTTTTTGCATTGTTGACACCTATTCTAGAGAACTCTTTTACATTATCTCTTGCAGTCTGAACTGATCTCTTGAATGCTTCCAAATTTGCAAACATCGCATTATTTACTAATTTAGTTACTACAATTATATTATCTGCAAAAACACTAGCTAATCTTGCACAGTATTCAGTCACATGTCTTGGAGATGTCCAATTTGATGTAACTACTCTATTCGCTGCATCTATCTGAGGTAATAATGCGGATTTCATTAAATTGATAATCTCCCTCTGTGATTCTATGTAGTTATCTGCCATCTCTCTTGCTGCTTCAATGGTTTGCTCTTGATATTCATTAAAGGTCTGAGTGTAATGCGGAATCTGTTTTCTTGCTTCATCTATAGATGTTCTAATATTATCCCTACTCTCATCTAATGCTCTGTTGACTGTTGACTGTTGGTGTTGTGGAGAGTAAACTTTTGCTGTTGCTGTTTCATCGATTTCTGCTGTCGTAGTATCGTCCCTTCTTTCAGCCTTTTTCGATGACATAGTAATTCTACATCTATGTATGCTATAAAAATATCGATAACGATAGTTTGATATCGTAAAACAGACACTTTTTATTACATATACTAACAATTTCTCCATTACTGCATCGAAAAGGTATAATTTCTCGGCTACCTATGTGTTAAGACATGGCAAAGTTGTTCTAAATTCGCAGATATTTTTTCCAGTGGACAAACTTAATGTGTTGCTGTATTAGACGGTTCAATATAATCTCTGATTTAAATTATATCATTCATATGAAGGCGAACGTAATAGTGGGACAGATCCGTTTGCTACTTATTTTCCCTCAACGCAGGATAGGTAAAGTCGCACAATGGTAAAAACTATATGATTATTGACCTTTCTTATACTCTACTTTGTGCCTCGACGATTATTACCATATGGGAGAGTCGTGACGTATGTACAGAGCTCCATATGGATTAAACAGATCGTTAAAACCGATTGTTACTATGGCTACTAGTGAACATTTTTGGTCAATTGACTTTCAATTGCATCTTTCAATGTTTGTGTGACGATCGGAAGAATTCTGGGATCATTTACCTTAGGAATTATATAATCTTCCTTCAAATGAGATGGCTCAACTAGCGAAGCAATAGCATATGAAGCGGCTACTAACATGGCTTCATCCAAACCTTTTGCTCTCATATCAAGCAACGCTCTCAGAACTGAAGGGAATACTACGGCATTGTTGACCTGATTGGGAAAATCAGAACGACCAGTCGCTACAATTCTCGCGCCTGCTTTCAACGCATCTGAAGGAAGTATTTCGGGATCTGGATTGCTTAACGCAAATATTATGGAATCTTGGTTCATTGATTTCACGATATCAGCATTTAAAAGTCCAGCTTTTCCAGATACACCTATAAAAACGTCTGCTTTCCTAATTACATCTGCCAAATTCCCTCTCAATTTTCTTGGATTACTTTTTCTGGATATTTCTTGTTTGTATGTGTTGTCTTCGCCTTTATCATCATAATCCTTTAGATCTTCTCTTCCCTCGTAGATTGCTCCTTTGCTATCAGTAATGACAATATCCTTGCATCCTGCTTTTTCCAGAATCTTGAAAATACCATATCCAGCAGAACCTGCCCCTGAGATAACTACCTTCAAGCTGTCTAACCTTTTGCTCAATATCTTTATAGAATTTATCAATGCTGCCAAAGTGATTACAGCAGTACCATGCTGATCATCGTGAAAAACCGGTATACAAAGCTCGTTTTGAAGCCTTTTTATTATATCAAAAACCTTGGGTGATTCTATATCTTCAATATTTATTGCTCCAAAAGCAGGTTGAACTGCCTTAACAAGTGCAACTATTTCTTCTTTATTCTGGGTGGCTATACATAATGGAAATGCATTTATGCCACCCAAAATCTTGAATAATACCGATTTTCCTTCCATAACAGGAAGGGCTCCCTCAGGTCCAATATTTCCTAACCCAAGCACGCGTGTTCCATCGCATATTATAGCGACGTTGTTCCACTTTGATGTATAATCATATACCAGTTGTTTATTATTACTTATTTCTGTAGCAACATATGCTACCCCTGGTGTGTATATTAGACCAAGTGTCCCTTTTTCTTCATCAAAAGCATTTTCTACAGATACTTTATTATGAATTTCGATTTTGCCTCTTAATATCCGATGAAGATTGATAGAATCTTCTTTTGTATTCAAGTAACCTTTACTTCCTATGAGGATACATAAATCATTATTTTCAGGAGTACTGTGATTGCGCGAGAGTTTGGGTATATTCCTATGATATTATTTCCAGATCAACTAGCACTTTAATGCGATTTGTTCCTAACCACTGTAAATCTACTATCGTAACCCGAGAGCGTCTTTCAGATCTATCTCGTGATCTTGTTCTTGCCTAATAATATCTCTTAATGTTTCAGAGAGAGCAAATTCACCCGAGCGTTCAGCCTGACGAATTCTCTCCCTATAGTTCTTGATAGTTTCTTGTTCAGCTCTCAAGTCAATTTCAAGCATAGTCTTAGAATCGTCTGAATATTCAGCCTCTTTGCCTTTTACGGTTGGATCGCCACCCAGATAGTCGATCTGTCTAGCCACTTCGAGGGCATGTGCAAGTTCCTGCGAAGCATGTTGTTTTAATTGTTCTGCTATGTCTCCATATTGCGCTCCCTTCAGTGTGGAACTGAAGACTACATACTGAATAATCGCTTTGTATTCTCGTGCCAGATCTTCATTCAATCCTTTGATTATCTCGTCCCTACTGGAAGAAGACGCTGTTTCAGCATCAGCTGCTATAGAATCATTACTTTTTGACATAACCCTATCTCTCCTCTATTTGACTTAAACGTTTAGAGTCAAATATGTGCTTTTGACTTCTAAAGTGATATCATAATCATTTATTTTAATATTGTTTTTAATTACATACGCATTTCTACTACAA
>JBEVTH010000271.1:0-3459 GCA_041156085.1 Candidatus Nitrososphaera maunauluensis | reverse complement strand
AAACATAATGAAGTTCTTGATGAGAAGTGGAAAGGATCCTTAACTTAACACAACCATTATCAGATACTGAATTGATAAATTAGACGTAGTGTTTATTGATGGATTAATCATGGCTGACAAAATAACTCCTAAAGAATTGCAAGAGACAAAGGATCAATATGTTATACTAGACGTACGGGAAGCCGATGAACTGAAAGAAGGCAAGATACAGGAAGCGATCAATATACCACTTGGGCAGCTAATAAGAAAGGCTAGAAATGATGATATAGCTAATCTTAAGGGAAAGAAAATTTGCACTTACTGCTCTGGTGGATACAGAGGGAATATTGCAGCAGATGAGTTAAACAAGCAAGGATTTGACGCTGTAACTATTGAAGGAGGATATTCTGCTTATAAAGAAGAGAAATAAGAAAAAGAAGGATAGTAATAGCAATGAGTGAAGTCTGGAATAAAGTCTACAAATCAGACAGCACTTTCTTTGGAGAAGAACCTAGCAATTTTGCCTTACTTTGTTTTAATCACATGAAAACTAACAATGTAAAGAAAGTATTGGAGTTAGGTGCAGGCCATGGTAGAGATACAGTATTTTACGCATCAAATGGAATTGAAGTAGTAGAAGCTTTAGACTATTCCATTATAGCAGTTGAGATACTGGGCAATATAGCAAAGGAAAAAAGACTGCCAATAAAATCACAGATTTTTGATGTGAAGAAGAATAATCCACTCCCATTTCAAGATGGCTATTTTGATGCTGTATATTCACATATGTTTCTTAACATGCATTTTTCATTTGATGATCTTCATTTTATATTTTCAGAAATAAGAAGAGTACTAAAATCAAAAGGTTTGAACTTCTTTTCTGTCAGAAACTACAATGACAAGTCCTATGGCAAAGGTGTAGAGGTGGACAAGGGAATCTATGATATAAACGGCTTTCAAATCCGGTTCTTTACAGAAAATGAGATACAAGATTTGGCAGCAGAAGAAGGCTTTGAAATTCTCTGGATAAAAGAAGAGTATGAAGAGCCAGTTACACTTTATCTTGTTTCTAGCAGAAAAACATGAAAGTTCAACCAGTTACAATCTCTAAGGCTAGCTAGCCTTCATTAATAATGGATCTTGAAGATGAGTATGTTTGTAATATGATCCTTTCCACGCTAATGATGAGAAGAGGACAAAAATATCCAGTCAGGCGCTATGGAGGACCAATATTCCAAACCTGAGCTATGGACATTTTGCCATCGGTTTTCATAAGATGAAAATTCTTATCGATAACAAATCACCCGCTGCCAAAGTTGAATTAGCAATACTGATATCAACAAAGAAAATGGTAAAAAAACTTCCACTAAACTCTATCATGGTTGTACCTCATTATACCTATATCTCTTCAAGATTCCACTCATTTCTAACTCTTTTAGCCTAATAGCCAAAGTTCTTGTGCTAAAGCCTTTCATTGCTTGTCTTAATTGTTTGTGTCTCCCGGGATTTGTGGTACAATACAATGGCATTAGTATTTGAAGTGTTCCTCGTTTTGTAATTAACCTTCATAAGGAGTGATCATATCAATCTTGTGCTGAAGTCTATACATTATTATCTATAGCGATTGACAATAAACATTAGGAAATTCAATTTCAATATGATAGCTTTTGCCATGGGATCAATTCCAGCTAATTTAGGATCTGGGAGAGGTGGAGAGATATTTCTCACATCTCAGTATGCTATTCCAATCTTCCTAGCCATGATATTTGCAGCTGCAGTGGTCTCTTCTAGAACCAAAATTCCTCATACCATGATACTCGTAGGATTTGGAATAGCAATTTCTTTTTTTGATTTTGCAGGTTTAAACATAATAAACGCCAAACAGTTCAAGATTGATCCTAGTTTAATTATCAACTTCATAATACCACCGTTAATTTTTGAAGCAATGATGAAGGTAAATTACAAAGAATTTAGGAGTATAAGGATATCTGCATTACTCTTAGCTACTGTTGGTGTAGTCATTGCTACAATTATTGCAGGATTATTATTGACATATGTAGCTGGTCTTACCTTTGCAGTTGCTTTTACTTTTGCTGCCTTGATAGCACCTACCGATCCAGCCATTGTAATAGAGATATTCAAGAGAATAAAGGTTCCAAAACAACTCTCTACATTAATGGAATTTGAGGCTAGCTTTAATGATGCCACTGGCCTAATAGTATTTTCATCTATTACTGCACTGACTTTAGCTGCTACTACTACTGTGACTAGTAATCCAATGAGTAGCGTTCCATCATCAGCATCAATAACAGCTGCAAATACTACTATTACAAATAATTTTTACTTTATAGGTGAAACCGAGCATTTTGTAATAGTTTTTTTTGGAGGTGCTGCAATCGGTTTAGCTATAGCAGCTGCGACGCACAGATTACACGCATTAATGAATGATCCTTTCTCAGAGACTGCACTATCTGTAGCTACAGTATTTGGTTCTATAGTGACAGCAAATTCCTTAGGTCTTTCTGGTTTAGTTGCAGTAGCAGTTGCAGGTCTTTACTTTGGCAATATAACAGTAAAACAAGAGGCTTATATGAGCTTGAAAGTCCGCTCATCTGTCTTTAATTTCTGGGAAATGATTGCATTTTTTGCAAATTCTGCTGCTTTTCTTTATCTTGGAATAAGTATGAATATTGTTAGTATTGGTCAAAACTTGCTTTTGATTATTTTAGCATTTATTATTGTCCTGGCTGCTAGGGTCATATCTACTTATCCAATACTTGCTGCTACAAACAAATTCACAAGAGAAAAGATCCCAAGGACGTGGAGGCATATAGTTGTACTTGGTGGAATGAGAGGAGCAATATCAGTTGCTCTTGTTGCCTCTTTACCTGAAAGCACCTTTAAAGGTACAATCGCGACCATAACTTTTGGTGTAGTTCTTGCTTCTTTGATCATCCAATATATTTCACTTACAAAGTATGTCAAGAGGGTATTTCCAGAACAAGGAAAGTAATAAGGAGATTTAGGTAGTATTTCAGTAATATGGCCTGGAGTATTTTTACTTTTGTTAGTTTGGTAGTGCAAACTACAATGGAAATCTGAATGTAGACTTTTCCAGCTCTAAGACTGGAATGTACAGCGATTGAGTATCGGTACCAACATTATCTACAAAATTAAATTCTCCTGTTAATCTCTTAAGCTCTATGAATTTCTTGTTTGGTCTTTCACCTTGAATAATATAATGTACTATAATACTACCAACTGCTCCAGTTTGGATAAAGAGAATTTGCTGATTTTTGTAGTTGATATGATAGAGCATTGGAGTTAAGCCAAGTGCTGATTGTGAAGAAAAGAGAATGACTTTGAGCATATCTTCCAATGTTTTGTATTTTAGATATATTGCAAATGATTCTTCTGATTGTGCCATATTAAATAGAAGAATGTTAGTTGGGTAGTATATTATAGACCTTTGTTTGTATG
>JBEVTH010000270.1:0-3459 GCA_041156085.1 Candidatus Nitrososphaera maunauluensis | reverse complement strand
TCTAAGACCTTCTTTTATCTTTATCTTGGCATTGAAGTTCAGCTTTTCTAGTTTACCACATTTATCCAGCCAATCCTTTATTACGAAATAAGATTCTTCTTTTGGCAGCTTTTTTACATTGAGTAGATACGGCGAAAGTATTCTCCAGATGATGTATTTTCTGTGATCAGGCAGAGGATTTTCTAATATTCCGTTTTCTATCCATTTTATTTTGCTAATTTGATTTTTATATTCTTTTTGATTTTGATTTTGTGAGGCAACGATTTGAAATTTAACATGCTTATTCTCCTGCTTTTTTAACTCTTCAATATCATCAATTCTCCTTTGAATAAGCCATCTTCTAAAGTCTCGCAGGAGAGGTTGTATAGATGGTCTTTTATCATCCCATTTTTGTATTATTTTAACCTCTGCATCTTGGTCTTTGTTGTTTGAAATACACTTTGAATTTAAGCTTCCTGGAATTCTTAGCAAACACGACTTTACAGTATGCTTATGTTGACGATCAGCAGTATAATCTGTAAAATATTCCTCAGCAAATTGAATAAACATACTAGTCAAATCCTTGTCAAAGTATTTTGTAAATTCATGGAATGTTTCATATTCTTCTAAAATGAGTCCACTAACAGGTTGGTATATGTGATAGCCGTTACCTGTCCATAATACAGTTGGATTTCCGTCGAAGCCTTCTTTTTCTTTTTTAATCTTATCTAAGGCTTTGTTTAATGCCTTTTCTAATAATTTTTTCGCATTTTTTGGATCTTTTCTGCCACCAAAGTCCTTCAAGTCTAAATCGACCATCAAGAAACTTATTGGTGTTCTGTTGATTCCTTGGTACTCAGTAAAAGGAGGATAAGCATTTATTCTACAATCTTCATATCTTGAACTTTGAAAAGAAGCTAATGCTTCTTCTTTGCTGAATACCTCCAACTGATAGCCTAAATCTTTTGTCATAATTTTCCTTGGAAATATCGGTTCTTTGAAATGACTTAAGATAAAATCAAGGCCATCTTCTACTTGCAATGGATATTGTGAATATGTTGCATTATCTCTAATATTACTCATATTTTTCTTCTTAGGTTAATGGCCATAATTTCGCTCTTCCTAATCCGCATAATTAGAATGATATGGTTGTGTATTCACAACTAGTCCTTGTTCAATAAGATCTAAAGCATAATCAACCCTATCGTCCATGCTTGCCTTATGAATGGGTAAATTGTATACAAGATCCTGTTTATGCTTTTCAAACAAATGCAATTCCATATCAAACCTGATCTTTGTTTTATACGTGGGCAAAAATGCATGATAAAGTTGGCAAATCCTCTAAGGATACATTATTGTTATTTTCATTGTCTATCCTTAAATGATGATAGGCTAGCAATTGAAAAAGGTGCTGCTTCTGGCATTGGCTTGGGAATTGTCCAGTTTTCTATCAAAGAAGGTGCCAACATTTGTTTTCAGTCCAATATATATACTTGCCAAGCTGCAGCTGATGGTGCGAATGCTGCTGTCAGCAAGAATAATGCCATATTGATTGAATGCCCGATTGACATTGACAATGCTGCGATCCACCTGGTTATATCATGTTGTATCTGACGCTTCAGTGGTTGTCGATGGAGTCTGGACCGTCTGTTAACGGAGACTGTATAAAAATGTCTATGTGGATGAGTAGTCAAGGATTTCTCCATATTCCTTTTTTGGATAAGTCTCCATTTGCAAACATCATCTTTAGAACCCTACGGCCTCGCCAATTTACACATCACAAGGACATGCCTTATGTAAGGAGGTGAATTCCTGAGCGACAACCACGGCTTGATAAATAAAATATACACGATGTACTATAATGTGAAAATATGGTATCAAGAACAGGTCAAGAAATTCGTCTCAAGCAATATCCTAAAGGAATGCCTACCGAGGACATATTTGAGCTTGCTAAGGTAGATGTTCCAGAACCAAAGGAAGGAGAATTCTTAGTACGTAACGTATGGATGTCTGTAGATCCATATATGCGTGGACGGATGAGAAGTCCTCAAGAAACTAAAAGCTACATCTCTTCGTTTCAACTAAATAAACCTCTTGATGGTGCATGTGTGGGTCAGATTATAGAATCCAAGAATAATGAGTTTACAGTAGGAGAATATGTCCTTGGGAATTTTGGGTGGAGGGAATATTGGCTTTCAAATGGCATTGATAATTTGAAAATTAATTCAAAAATTGCACCAATACAGTCGTTTTTAGGTGTTTTAGGTATGACTGGTCTTACTGCGTATGCAGGACTTTTCAAAATAGGGGAATTAAATGAAGGCAAGGATACAGTTTTTGTTTCAGCTGCATCTGGAGCTGTAGGATCTGTTGCAGCCCAAATAGCAAAGATAAAAGGCTGTCAAGTTGTAGGAAGTGAGGTTCTGAAGAAAAAGTAGAATGGTTATTAGATGAGGCTAAGATAGATTATGCTTTTAACTATAACAACATAGGCGAAAATAATAACCTCCCTTCCGAGCTAAAAAAGGCCTGCCCAGAAGGAATTGACCTTTATTTTGATAATGTAGGTGGTAAACATCTAGAAGCAGCAATATATAATATGAAGACATTTGGAAGAATTGTGCTTTGTGGTATGATATCGCAGTATAATGCTGTTACGCCTTATGCCTTACCAAATTTATTTCTGGCTATAACAAATAGACTTAAACTGCTTGGATTTATCGTAAGAGATCATTACGATATGCTAAATGAATTTCATTCTTTGATGATCAAATGGATTAATGAAGGAAAAATTAAGTGGAAGGAAACTATTGTTGAAGGATTAGAAGGTGCACCTAATGCATTTATTGGCTTATTTAATGGAGAAAACTTTGGAAAGATGCTTGTAAAAATTGGAACTGAAGCAGCAGTAGCAATTTAATTCGAAGATGATTCCCAGAACTACTTATTTGTGGGAAAGCCCATTATCTGTGTGGTCATCTTAGATTCCTATTTTTGTCTAATGCATTTCCACCTTTTGACGATCAAATAAGAGTTCGCCTAACGTCCATTTTAGATAAAATATTGGTTTAAAATGACGTCTTTTGGATTTACTATGATGTCATTTTCATTTTTTGTTTTGTTGTTGTTGTTTCGTCTTCTTCAAGACCTTCTATTCTTTCAATAAAACGTAGAACCATCTGAAAGCATATGCAGCTAATACCTAACTACATGAATAGGCTTGACTGTATATGAAATGCATATGCGTGGAGATAATCCTTGTCTAAGCATATGCAGCTCATACATATTATACTTTTAAGATAAGCCAATGCTAGTTGTACATTGTTTTGCTCCCAAATTCGATTGAAAAGGTATTGTTATTTATTCTCCGATAATTTGTAGTGTTATTCTACGTTCCCTTGATCTGGTGTCTAACTCACAGCATACTATTTGTTGCCAAGTACCAAGTATTAAATTTCTATCTTTGAAAGGAACAGTTAA
>JBEVTH010000269.1:0-3463 GCA_041156085.1 Candidatus Nitrososphaera maunauluensis | reverse complement strand
ATCCAAAAGAAGATGGAAAAGATACATTCATCATTTGAAGATTATAGATTATGGCTATGATGATATAGAAAGGTGGATTGATTTTTTAATTGAACTTGAGACAGAAATGCTTACCTTAACTGGCAATAGCGAATTGATAGAATCCTTTTCGATAGAACGAAGAGTCAAATATAACTATAATGGGAAATCATCATCAAAAGGTGGGAAAAATAAGAAAACAGTATCTGCATCTGAGCTATTTGATAGTGATCAAGAAATTGCAGAGAAGTATGATGCTGCTTCCCAAGGATCCGTATCGAGTCTTGGAGATGAACTTGCTGTTGATGCCATAAGAGATACAGAAAGACTCACAAGAACAATAAACAATATCCTTGCTAATCCAACGAACTGGATAGTATCTGAGATAACCAAAGAAATTTACGAAGTGGTGAAGGTTGAGTTAAAGCCATTGGATATATCTCCACATTGTAAAGCAGTATTTGAAAAATGCTCTAAAACATTGATAATGAGTGCTACTATATTAAACTATAAAGCATTTTGTAGAAGCGTTGGTTTAAGTACAGAGGAAGTTAAATTCTTACAAATTCAATCAGATTTTCCAGCAGAGAAGAGACCTATCTATCCTCTTAATATTGCATACCTTAACTACGGCAGCTTACAATCTGCGGAAGTAAAATTCAGTATTACAAGGACTATTGATAATTTATTGTCACTCCATGGAAAGAATAAAGGAATAATCCATACCACATCTTATGATCAGCTGAATTTCATCAAGGATAACATATCGCAAGCAAATGCACGAAGATTGCTAGTAACCGATCCAGATATACAAAGAGATGAAGTCATATCTCAACATGCAAACAGCACAAAGCCTACTGTTCTTATTTCACCGTCATTACACACAGGTCTTGATCTAAAGGATGAGCTATCCAGGTTTCAAATAATAACTAAAGTACCATATCCAAACAAAAGCGATAGATGGACTAACGCAAAAAGAGATGTAGATGAAGAATGGTATTACTGGCAAACAGCATTAAAATTGGTGCAGGCGTATGGTAGATCTGTAAGATCAAAAGATGACTGGGCAAAGACATACATTTTGGATTCTGCGTTTGGGTATTTTGTAAAGAAGAACGTAAACATACTACCAGATTGGTTTAGACAAGCAATCAGGACACGATAGACAAGTAGCACTTCAATTGTTATGAGTAATTAGTTGGTCGGTTACCCTTAGTAACTGACCCAAATTTTGCATTAATTCGCGCCAAGAACTTTCGCCCATTTGGTCCTTAACTTTGTGTTGAACTTCATTCCAGAGCGAGATAGTTTTAGTTACAGAGTTACGTCCTTTTTGAGTAATAGTCACAATCCTTGCTCGATGATCTTTGCCCTGCGAAATTTTGATAAATCCCTGTCTTTCTAGTACTGATAAATTTCTAGTAAGGGTCGTTCTATCCATTCCCAACTTGTTTGCTAGGTCAGAAATTCGTATGGAATCAATATTATATATTGCTTGTAGTACATTAAACTGGGTGGATAATAATCCACTAGATTTAAATGCATTGTCATAAAGTAGTGTTATAGCTCTAGCTGCCTTTCGCAGTTCACCGCATGTACATATACCTGCAGACATCCCTTGCTCGAATATTGTGTCAGTAGTTTGCTTCTTTGATATCAACTATGTTGATATACACGTATCTCTAATAAAAGCTTAATTGGAGATAATTATGGAAAAGCCATTTTGTCATATGGGATAATCCATTTTGATATCGAGATATCCTCATCAATTATTCATTATTACAGCTGACATGAATATTGATTTTCTTTGCGCACTATCTACTCCAAGGTAATACGTGCAGATACACTTATATAAGTGCGTATACACGTATTGTTGTCATATGTCTAAATTAACTTCTGTAACTATTAGTCGTCGTGCATGGATTACTCTTGTAATACTTAGCAGCACATTATTGGTAGTATTTTTCTCAGAGACTATGCTCTTGCCAGCTATACCAGAGATTATGAAGGATTTCAGAATACCATATGGGACAGCTGCATGGATATTTAGCTCATATTTGATTGTTGCAGCCGTAATGACTCCAATTGCAGGTAAAATGTCTGACCTCTACGGTAAAAAGAAGGTGTTACTCATATTATTGACTCTATATGTAGCTGGATTAACTGCTGGTGGGTTCGCACACAATATAACATTTCTGTTAGCGAGCAGGATTATCCAGGGTGTAGGATTGGCAGCAGTACCTGCAGCATTCAGTCTTCTAAGGGACACATTTCCACCAGCAAAACTCGCCATCGCTGTAGGAGTATTTGGATCTGCATACTCTGCAGGTTCTGTAGTAGGCCTCTTGGCAGGAGCTACTATCATTCAGATGTTTGGTTGGCATTCAACTTTCTTATCCATAGTGCCATTTGCCACCGCAGTAACTATCATGATCGCCAAATTCGTAAAAGAAAACAAAGGTCAATTACAGGTGTTAGTAAGTAACAAGGAAAATAGTGGCAAAAAGGAACAAAAATCACCATCTATAGACATGAAGGGCGCAATGGCACTTTCAATGACAATAATTTCATTTCTTATTGCCTTAACATTTGCACAGAGTGGAATAAACTCAAACACTCTGCCACAGATAGGAATCGCCTTTATAGTTTCAGCAATTTCATTAGCCATATTTGTTTTATTTGAGAGAAGAATCGCAACACCATTGGTAGATATGAGATTGTTAAAAGACAAAACTCTCTTGCCTTCTTACATAATAGCGATAGCTACCGGAATTACTATGTTCATGGCATATCCCGCTATAGTACAGTTGGTAAGAAATCCTGTACCACTGGGATTTGGGGGAAGTGCAGTAGACGCAGCAAATGTCCAGCTGCCTTTTATGATCATGTTCCTAGTTTTTGCAATTATTACACCGTTTATCATCAATCGAATAGGAAAACTAAATCCAATCATAATAGGTACTGTAATCAGCCTAATCGGGTCAGTAGGACTATTGATATTTCATTCTACAAAACCTGAAGTATCTATTAATCTCGCCATTATCGCATCAGGTCTCTCAACGACAATCACTTCAACGTGGAATATCATCGTATCGTCATCACCAAAATCATTCATTGGGATATCAGTAGGAGTAGGCGCTCTATTGCTGTTTATAGGAATGTCAATAGGTCCAGCATTAACAGGAGTATATATGGAAAATCATCAGACAATTAATGGAGTTCAAGGATCATATCCTTCTTTAGGATCGTATAATTTCGTATATCTTACATCAGGCCTACTTTCAACAGTTTCACTTGGATCAGTCTTAATATTAAGAAGACGAGTAGCACAAAAGACAATTGAAGTCTAGTTATTTGGAGTGTAAAAAACAAGAGATCTTATGACTTGGAAATGTTATAGATGTGATTAATATTCCATGAGGAATGGATTGCATCTTTACATACA
>JBEVTH010000268.1:0-3470 GCA_041156085.1 Candidatus Nitrososphaera maunauluensis | reverse complement strand
GAATAAATGAAGATGTTATGAACAAGGTTGAACATGAAGCTAGATATCAACAGATAAGTCTAAACAGTCTTTCAAATCAAATTTTCAAAAACTACGTAGAATGGGATATGTTATCACCTAAAGCTGGAATGATACCTGTAGCTAAAAGAATAGTTTCAGAACTTTTTGGTAGATTAAGCAAAGAAGAAGTAATAAAATTAGCTGATCAAGTAGGGAAGGACAATAATGAGTGATCTTGTATTATTTATGAAAAATAAGATAGACTTAAACTCATTTCTTTCATGGTTAGAGCTTTGGCTAAAGAAAAACTCTACTGCTGGGTTCAATCATAATGTAGAAAAAAACAGTATTCATACATGTATTATGAGACATGATCTTGGGGAAAACTGGTCTTTATATCATAAGATAGTCTTAGAATCAGTTTTTAAAGAGACATTAAAGATTCCTATACAAATTAACATTACAAATTCAACTTTGTCTTTCAGTTTTGAAGGCAGTTGAAATGGAACGTGTAAAGAATATCTACGTAGAGCAATATCAACCTTTCATAGTCAAATCCTGACATTTCATCATAGATAATAACAGTATATTGTCAAGTAGTAGCATTAGTATGGTGGAAGGGATATTATTATTGTAACCTGTTAAATGGCTCTTTAACATTATCAGCAGCAACTATAACATACAACATTTTTCACTATATTCGTCATATTTTTTCTTAATTTCTCCGATCTCTTTTTCATGTGTTTCATCGTTGAAGACTTCTTTTGCTCTTATCTTTGGGAATACTATAGTCGTTTTCTTTGGCTATGAATTTACTTGTTAAAGTTTAGATCTTGACGCAGCTGCCTATTCTATTGCAACTTCTAAGTTGGTTGTATATATCATAATTTTTGAGTATTCCTCTTTATATAGATACGTTAGGTCATATTTATTATCAATTGGCAATGAGTGCAACTCCAACCATTGAAAGGACAGAAGTATTATCTGGCGATCAATATGTAATGAATGCGGTATTACACTTTTTATCAATTGCAGATAGAATAGATTCTTGTGGTGATTATAAAGCTCCTTCGCTAATTATTGGAGTTGAGGCATACAAAAAATTATTATTTGATCTTAAAGCCAAAGGTATCAAATTAAGATACATTACTGACATTACCAAAGATAACATCCATTATTGTAAAGAGCTGCTGAAATTTGCTCAAGAGATTCGTCATTTAGACGGAATTAAAGCGAACTTTTCAGTTAGTGAAACTGAGTATATGGCCTCCGTAAACGTACAAGAGGGACAACAACAACAGCAACAACCTACACCCCAAGTAATCTATAGTAATGTAAAGGATCTTGTAGAACAGCAAAAATCTGTCTTTGAGAGCTTATGGAACAAGGCAATTCCAGGTGATCAGAGATTTAGAGAATAGAAGATGGAGTTGAAGCAGATGTATTTGAAGTATTAAAAAACAGTGAAACAGTAAGTCAGATTCTACTTGATTTAGCAAAATCTGCTAAAAAGGAGTTACTAATCCATCTTCCTAATGATAAATCCATGGTAAGGCTAGAAAAGTTAGGAGTTATTGATTATACCATAAAGGCATCACAAAATGGTGCAATTGTAAAGATGATTTGTCCTCTATCAGCAGAGAATTCACAGATCGTCAAGAAATTATCTGATAATGCACCTGCTATCAAAATTCTAAATGGCAATAATTCTCCCTACGGCATGTATATCGTAGACGGTGAAAAATTCATTAGGGCAGAACTTAAAGAACCTAACGCTGAAAAGTTTTCAGAAGCAATAGGGTTTGCAGTCTATTCTAATAGCAGACGCAGTGTGGAATCTTTCATATCTATATTTGATTTGCTCTGGAATGAACGTCTGTTAAATGAAGAGCTAAAAAAGACGGACGAAATGCAAAAGGAGTTTATTAATATGGCAAGTCATGAACTTAGAACACCTACTCAAGCTGTTCTATGATATTCTGAGCTATTGCAAAAACATCCAGAAAAAAGAGAGGAAATGATACAAGCAATATCTAGAAACGCTGCGAGACTTCAAAAACTTACAGATGATATACTAGATGTTACAAGAATCGAAAGTGAGACATAATTGCTTAAGATTGAGCCCTTGAACCTAGATGACTTGATATCAAACATTGTAGAAGATTATATAAATCAGATTGAAAAGAACAGCGATGATGTTAAGCTATTCTATGAGCCTAAAACAAATGACACTAGTAGTATTATCGTTGAAGCGGACAGAGCAAGGCTAATTCAGGTTATTTCCAATCTGTTAAGTAATGCCCTCAAGTTTACTAAGAAAGAAAAAGGAGGGACGATATATGTTACTGCAGAGGAGAAGAGGGAGAAAAATGGAAACAAAACACAAGAAGTTACCATTACTATAAAAGACAATGGTAAAGGGATAGATCCTGAAATATTGCCAAGGCTATTTACAAAGTTTGCGACAAAATCAGAAACAGGCACTGGACTGGGGCTGTTTATTTGCAAACGCATTATCGAAGCTCATGGTGGTAGCATATGGGCTGGGAATAATAATAATAATAATAATAATAATAATGATGATGATGATGATGATGAAGGAACAGAACAAGGAGCTGTATTTGCATTTAGTCTTCCACTTAGTAAAGGGCAGCAGCCTACCTTGACATCACAGAGAAGGAAGTGAATTACTAACAACAATGAAAAAAAACAATAATAAGATATTGCTTGTAGATAATGAACCTGACATCGCTTTAGGTTTCAAGATTGGATTTGTAGTTGATGCATTTAATGACCCTTCGGAAGCATTATCAAGTTTTAAACCAGATCTCTACGATTTATTACTTCTTGACATTAAAATGCCAAACATGAATGGAATTGAATTTTATCAACAAATGAAGGAAATTGACAAAAAAGTAAATGTATGCTTTATTACAGCTTCTGAAATGCATTACTATGAAGAGATTAGAAAAAAATATTTCCAATACTAGGCGTAAGACGCCTTATTAGAAAACCAATTAAAATGGATGATCTAGTAGAAGATCTGAGGGAAGAACTAAAATCAATCGATTATAACACCAACAACAATAAGTATTCATTATAATGTACATGTGCAACTATGTTCGATAGCACATCTTTGCGCCTTGATATAGAATTCTAAGTCATGATAGTTTTCTGTGTTACTTTATGTTCCATAAATAACTTCGAAATGTCGTTGTTATAAATTGATTATCAGTTAATCATGACATCCGTGATATCATCATGTAAGGCATATGGAGCGTGGCTAGGATTCATAGGTCTGGACAGATTTTTATATTTACAAGTTAAGTAGTGTCTTATGCTGCCATTGGGCGGAGGAGGGCAAAGAGCAGGCTATTCTCTTCATTATTTCTTTGTTGACGCTTAGTAACTTTAATTTTTATCTTCAGAGCCTAGTATTGGACCTTAGTGTGTTATTTCAAATCTCAAAC
>JBEVTH010000267.1:0-3471 GCA_041156085.1 Candidatus Nitrososphaera maunauluensis | reverse complement strand
AGGGGCTATTCTGAGTATGTCTACCACCTCTAGCAAACCATGCTAGATCAGTATAGTCAACTTTGCTGTTATTTTCGTGAGGAATTATTGAAACTACTTTGGCATAACCAGTTATTTCTACATTCTTCCACATTGGAGCATCAATCGGAGTATCTACGCTCATTCTAACTTTTTGATCCTCAATACGCCATGAGCCATCACTTTGTCTGGTTATATTCCCTTCCTTTCCTGCTTGTATGGCGAACATAGTGTCATTTTTTGGATTTTTCATATTGATATACCACTCTCTTCCGCCTTGCATAGTCGGATAGATTTCCTTTATACCGAATTTATCTAGCCTAGCAGATGATCCAGAATTTGAGAGAGAACTGATTCTGCTGTCGCTACTGTTTTTGGGGTTTTCAGTTGTGTTAGCAGCAACATTGGATGCTTGGCTAGATGTTATGATTGGCATCAAAATGCATCCTAGGATAGTTCCAACCGAGAAGATAATGCTAGCTATAACTCTATAATTTGACATATCTTATTTATCATCGTTTTATAAGTAAAATTATTAAGGCTTAATTAACCCAGTTAATTAACTAGAGAATAGTAGATAATTCCTGACACAATAATAGCAGATAGTTCTTGATCCTGACTATAAGAATACAGGTAGGATGCTAGTTATATCTCAATGTAAAACAACAGTTGTCTCATAATTGAAGGATTTGTTGAATATCCATGAACTAATCCAGGTTCAAAGTTTTTTTACTTAAAACGTCCGAAACCCACTCGAATTACGAATAATTGAGTAGGTTATTGTACTAGTATGACTTATACTCTGACTAACAATTAATTCGATCGATTCTTATAAGGAACTCATAAACAAAGTTTAATGAATGTAGAAAAATCTAAATTGACCATTATCATTGCTATCGTTACGACAGCACTGGCAATGGCAACTATAACAACTACAATTAGATCTCAACCAGTTCTAGATGCAACTAAATCGTCATCAACAGGGCAGAACAAACATTTATCGCAATAATAAAAAGTAACGAGTAAATACCACCAAAGAATACTCAAGCAACAGGTAGTGCTAAATTCATATCAAGTTCTGACGAAAATTCAATGACATATAGAATTCGTGTTGCAAATATTAATGGAGTCACGATGGCTCATATTCATAGTGGTAAAACAGGTAAGAATGGACCTATTGTTGTCACTTTATTTAAGTCAGCAACCTCAACCGGGCCAATTAATGGACTATTATCACAAGGAACTATTACATCTACTAATCTTGAAGGACCATTAAAGGGCAAAACAATATCTGATTTAGTCAAACTCATAAATGATGGCAAAGCATATGCTAATGTTCATACACAACAAAACCCTAAAGGTGAAATTCGAGGACAAATATCTACTTTCGCAACAATAACTTCAGCTTCAACAAGTACAGGTAATACAGATTCATCATCAACAGCAACTGCAAACAGTAAAAACACAAATCCAAATAGTATAAACTATCAATCCAAGAAAGGTAGTACAAACACCGCTGGTTTTGGCACATTAAATTGTGCAGGTGGAAATTGTACAGGTCAAAATGGCGTAAGTCTTGCGGCAGGTGGAGTCAAATCTAACTCAGGATCTGTTGGAGTACATGGCACTCGAGGACCTAATGGCAATTCTCATTTTGGAGGCTTTAGAAAGTAACTCCATTTTTAGTGTATGAAGATAGTCTATACCTGCTTCTTACTTTTGTTACCTGTTGGTTGTATTGCATTGACTTTACGATCATATTATAAGAAGAGTCATAGCACATTCATGATGAAATTTAATCCAAAATACAGCAACAAATTTTGGTATTCCTTTAGCAGCATGTTAAAGCATAAGCATCTTTCTTACCCTGCAGAGGAATTATTATCATTAAACATGAATTTGAACAGAAGTTGAACCACAACCTCCACATGGGATCCGAAAACAAAAGTCAATAATTTCTATGTATAAAATAAACTAACTTGCGACACGGCCCTTTATCTTTACAATAAAGGAGAAAAAGAGGTTATGGCTATAAGTAAGATTACTTGGACTCCTCTTGCTTAAATTCATCTGTATGAATATACCATCTATTATGCAGATATTGTTCGTGGTCCGTTGTATTGATTGCTGTCATGTTGATTAAGATAAATATAGGGGGTTTGCGGCTTTGCCATCATGGTAAAAACTGGCATTATAACTACCAACTTTGGCGATATCAAAGTAGAATTTTTTCCAGAATATGCACCAAAAACAGTTGAGAACTTCAAAAAACTGGCAGACAGCGGATTTTATGATGGATTGATATTCCACAGGATCGTACCCGGATTTGTAATACAAGGAGGAGATCCAAACACAAGAGATGGAGATAATAGAACCACATGGGGAACAGGTGGCCCAGGCTGGAATATAAAAGCAGAATTCAATAAAAACAAACACTCCCGTGGAGCATTGTCTATGGCAAGATCACAGGACCCAAACAGTGCTGGTTCACAGTTCTTTATAGTCTTGAAAGACTCAAACTTCCTGGATGGTCAATATACTGTATTTGGAAAAGTAGTATCTGGGATGGATGTTGTTGATGAAATAGCATCCTTAAAAACTGGATCTTCTGATGCACCTGTAGATGAGCAACAAGCGAAGATGATAAAAGTCACTGTCAGAGATTAAGGCAAGTCAATGGCGTTTTCACCACTTGTGACTTTACTTTTATTATTGGGCACTATATCTATAGGAAGTAGATGCTAAGTTACAACAAATAGATAGGAACAGCATTTCATTAGGTTGCGTTACCTTTAACGGAACAGTCGTGGCGGTTACTCCATTTTTGAACAATTACCAATAGATCCTATGATTACTATATTCCTGAACTTCTATTGTTAATATAGGATAGAACTCTTGTCTTCATCTGAGCCTTTGAAGTAACCCCCACAAAACCATCTATATTCTTGCCATTCTTGAAAATAGCTATAGTAGGTATACTCTTTATTCCAAAAGCAGTAGCAGTCATAGGATTTTCATCTACATTCAACTTTCCAAATACCACCTTTCCGGCGAGTTCAGTTGCCAGTTCTTCTATAAGTGGAGATACCATTCTACAAGGCCCACACCATGAGGCCCAGAAATCAACTACAAGCAATGAGTACTTATTTATAGATTCATCAAAGTTAGTATCTGTTAATGTAATGGGAGCAGCAATTACTGCATTAGTCTTGTTTCTTCCACCGTCGATGCTATTATTACTCGCAATCAAATCATTCATTTTTCTTGTCATAATATTACTTAATTCATCATCCCAATTTTGCATGTTTTATCTTCTCAGAATACTGAATACTGGTGTTTGCAGGTTAATAAATATATGATGAGAAATGAGGCCTTTTTAGATATATGTCACACGATCGTTTTTATAGACTTTGTATTACTAGTTTGATGACGAGTATTATAGCATCTACATCT
>JBEVTH010000266.1:0-3472 GCA_041156085.1 Candidatus Nitrososphaera maunauluensis | reverse complement strand
AATGAGCAATACTATAGTTATAGTCCATGCCCATCCTTTTCCTTTTAACAGCCCATAAAACATGACAAGATATCCTATACCTACTGCCAACAATACTGATCCTATTGCAGCAGCAATTATGCCAAGTAATTGAGCTGAAGCATGTGAAAATGGACTGTTGGTAGTATTATTACTGACTAGAGATGGAATTAAAGCTCCTAGTGCAATTAAAGCAACTCCGGAGAATAAGAGCACTAAGCCACCTATTATTGTGAGAATTGCAACTATTGTAACTCCTGTAGGCCTATGTTGTTTTTGCATAATGTTTGATTATCTAATAATTCCAATCATATATGGACTGCGATACATAATTCTGAAACTTATTCTTGCTTATATACCAAAATTATGTTAATTTCAATATAAGAAATATCGCTGTTTGGATTTGGTTCCTTTTTCTGTTATTATAAAGGAGAGAAGATTGGTTAGTCTTTTGTTGTCGTGTCTCTTCGTCGTTTTGATACTATGCGATTTATGCTACAACTTGGGTGACTTCTTTATCATGGTTATCTTTAATATGTCTCATGGTCTCATCTATACTACGGAATTCTTTTGCACAAATAGAACATCTAAACGTCCCATCTACGTATTCTGACATATTTATATAGATATAATATGGCAAACGTTGCTAATATACTTAATCTAGGGAAGCCCATTCTCTTCAGAGGTGTATCTTGTAATTAATAGCACGTTCTTTTTTAGTCTCTAAATCTATGATGTGAAATAGATTTCTCATTACTCATTCATCATAATCTATATTTCAAACTTTATAACAAAATTACACAGTCCTAGAAGATATGGTAGAACTAGGATTTCCAGATATGCTTAGTCTAGCACAGACAATTGGAATAATAGGAACTATGGTCTTGACATTGTATTTCTCAAAGAAGCAAATATTATCATACACAACATATTAGTACGCCATTCTAATATTGTAAAGTAGCATTATCGATGATAGCAGCAACATTTGTGTGTACTACTTGTAAAATAAAATTTCAAGTAATTGGGATATCAACTAGAAACGATCCAAGGTATTGTACATACTGTGGAGGAAGCTCAATACAACACGATAACATAATTTTGTGTTAGTGTTAGATTTAGACTATTCTTTTACTTAATCCTACAGAGATGGGTGAATTAGTAAACTCCGTCAATGTTGCAGTTTACTAGCTCTCATTGTGATTTTGTAGAGGGTATAACTGTTTGCAGTAGACAACGAAAACGAATTGGCAGAACGATTTATTCGAATCATATTATCCTGTCTTTTAGTCAGTATGACGGCAGTATCTAATCAAAACCCCAGTATATACAAAAAGACTTCAAATTTTTTAGAAAACATTCAAATAAGCATCTTCAAATAAATGTAAAGTTGGATTTAAGAAAAAGACCCATAATGGCTTATCTAATCTTATTCCTAACCATACTTGTATCTATTGCCATTTTTAATATTCCACTTAACTATCATAAACCATGGGCATTAGCCCAGTCTGAACCATCATCTGCTTCTTCTAATAATAACATACAATCAAATGCTCAACTTCAGACACACAAAATTTCCAGCAATATCATAGTGATACGTATGGGATCGGTATAAAATATCCTTCAGGCTGGACTGTAGAAGAAGCAGACAAGTTCCTTGTCAATAGTGGCTCTAAGAATATTGTAACAATTATTCCTCCTAACGGTATTGATAGCTCAAATGTTTATCATGTATACCTATCGATAAACATATATCCAAATCCCGAAGATGACTTGAATGCACAGCTTACTAGCGATATTAACGAAGGCAAAAGTCTAAAGGACTTTAGTCTTGCAGGGGCTAATACAAATGCCATTATTGCAGGTCAGAATGCATATGAGTTCACCTATACAGATTCCGAAAATAACTTTGATGCTAAAACCACTCAATGGGGAACAGTAATTGATGGTAAGGAATATTTTATTATCTACACAGCAGATAGAGTAGCTTATGATGCTTATCTACCAGTGATACTTCAAATATTAAGTACTTTACAAACTTCATTTGGTCAGGGATTTTCATCCAGTCAACTAGTACAAGGATCAGCAGTAGGAGGAGCAACCGGTCAAATTGCTGCCAACAACAGCAACAGCTCTAAGCAACAAGAAATAATTGCTCCAAATTCTACAGCTAATCAGCCTATCCCCACCGCAAATTTCTCACAATATAACAGCACCGCACTTGGATTTAGCATACAATATCCAATCGGGTCAGCCGTAATACAGAGGAACAATGGTGCATCTTTTATGTTCACCGACGGAAGCAGTGCGGATGTGATAGTTGGATCTATCCGTAATATGACTCTCAACGATTTTACCCAGAACCAAATCAGTATCCTTCATAGTACCTTTCCAGGAGCCGTGACATCAACTCCTACAGATAGAGCTCTTTCTGGCTATCCGGGTCGCTTCGTGATTCTGCAAAACGGCAATCTGAGAGGTTTAGATCATTGGACTGTGGCAGGGGGCATTGGATATCAGATCTTCTTTATTTGGAATCAAACGACGGCACCTAATTTTATATCGTTGGCAAGTAAGATAGCCGACTCATTTCAAATTACGAACCAAGCAGCTAATAATAACTCAATACAATCTCCCAGCAGTAATGGTGGAATAGGAGTACAACAACAACATCCTATAACTTTAGGAAATTTCTCACAATACCAAAGTCCGAATTTCCAATTTAATATAACTTATCCTGTAAATTGGACAGCAAAAGAAAGTTCTCAAGGGGTTTCATTCATTCAACCTCAAGGACCGTATGTTCGTATAGACGTGAATGTGACTGAAAATAAAACGTTTGAAAGCATGAAATTAAGTGATTATGCAAATACAAAAATTAATGACCTAAGAGCAGAATTTAAAGGATTTCACTTGGAAAGCGAGAATGATACCATCTTATCTGGCAACCAAGCACATTACTTGACCTTCTCTTTTATCAAAAATTCGACCGCATTCTTTGGAACTATTGCCTATACCATAGTAGGCAACAGAATATATGAGCTTGGGGCGATTACTCCAGTAACAAATATTGACAATATATTACCTACCTTCAGAGCTATGAAAGATTCCTTTTCTATATTTTATCAAACAAAGATCTCCAATTCTACAGCAAATTCGAGACTGACTAATGGGAGTGGTAACAACAATACAAACCAATTCTTTGGGTATAGTGGTTAGATTACTAGCGAGGTCATGAATATGAATAAAACAAAGATAATAAAGGAAGGAAAATTTACTATTTTCTTGCTTACTTTCAGTTTTATTCTTTATAATTGCACGTTCTTGAACTATATACATGCTTTTGGACAGCAGCAACAACAATCGCCATCATCGTCACCACAACAAGTTCTCCATATAGACTTGATCCAGAACCAAACTATTCAATCGCAAAATAATAATAGCAACACTAACGGTT
>JBEVTH010000265.1:0-3474 GCA_041156085.1 Candidatus Nitrososphaera maunauluensis | reverse complement strand
ATATATATGTAAGAATCACGTAAGATTGGATTGAATTTTCAGCTGCATCCCACCGGATTCGGACCTACGGTTTCTTAGGCCTAAGATAGCCAGATAATCATTTCTTTATACAATGTAGTTACTATTACTGCAGCAAATACTTAGATACGTTACTGCAAATTCCTATTGTATCTGTTCCATCTTTTTAGCATCAATTGATAATTTTATACACAGGTACATTTTGACGGCTTTGACGGCAGCTTTGATGGTATTCTTGACTAATTTGACGAATACTTTTATATAAGTAAGTTAGATAGCAAAATTGTATTAAATGTCATCTAAATTACCGGATCACACAAAATCTCTAGTGATACAGCAATGGCTACAAGGAGTACAGCGTGACCTGATCGCTGCTAATAATGGTTTGAGCGCGGGAGCTGTAACAAATGTTGTTAATGAATGGAGAAGAGGTTTGGGCTCTGCAATAATAGATGACCTGCGGGAGTTAGGAGTAACTTTCAGAAAAGTTGGAATTACCCCTGCTCAGTGTGCATTAGGTTTTAGGACTGCAATGATGATAGCTAAATTAGGCGTAAGAAAAGAAGATGATCTTGAACCATTTATTTTACATGTTTACAATAATTGCATTGATCTTGGGGTTTCGCCAGACAATGTTGCGTCGCATATAAAAGATCTATTGGAGTTTTCAAAAAATACAAATAATAATGCTGTGCCCCTTTCTCAGATATCAGATTTCATACAGCTAAAGACAAATGAAAAAAAGAAATTAGAAGAGGAAATCCAAACTTTAAAGGATGAAATCAAAACGCTAAATGAGAAAAAATTAGACAGTGAGCATCGTCGTGCATCTGCTTTATATGAAGAACACATGACTGCTGTAGAGCTCAAATCGTATTCGGACTTGAAAGAAGAACTTGGTCAGTATAGGATACCCATCCATGATGTTTCAAAGTTTGCAAAAGCAGTTTGGGGAATAAGTCAAAAGGGTTATGATGTTGGTAAAGTTATCGAAGAATTCTCAGAATTAGAGTCAACAAGAAGTAACTATTTGGATTACAAAGCTTCTATGCCTGATTTGAAAATTAAGTATGATGGTTTGAACCAAGAGTATTCCAAGCTAGAACAGTCAGTAAATTCCTGTAAACAAAAACTTTCTTTGAATAATGAGTTGCAAGCTATGGGATTTGGCATTAAGGAGCTAAAACTCTTGCGCAATACTATCAAGGAAATTGCAGATGCAAATAATATACCACCAGATCAAGCTCAGCAAAAGTTCTACAAAGATATAGAGGAACAGTACGATGATAAGCTAGGCTTTGAAGCACAGTTAAACAAACTTCGATCCGAAATTGCTACTGTTAGTACCAATTTAACTTTCTTACGAACAGCAATACTTGTTCAACCATTAGTGGGACCATCATTACAAAGGCTTTTTTCTAAAGGGCTATCAGAGCAGGATATTGTTGAGCTTGCAAACATATCTGAAAGATCTCATAGCGACAGCAACAAGGATATGGACGATAATAAGAACTGCAGCAGTACAGGCCTAGATAAGCAATCTTTAACTGGATTGCAAAAATATGGCGGCATAAAACTTACTGCCATACAAGAATTAAAGCAGCAAGTAGATAAATTAAGAAACCAAATAGACGAACTACAAACATACAAGAAAGACTTGGAAGAACAGACCCAACGTATGCTGTCTATTTTAGCATATTCAAAACCAGTAGTTGAGTTTTTAAATCGATCAGATGACGATCATTCATTAGGGACTGATTATAATAACGTAAAAATTCTTGCCACAATTGCAATTATTTTGTATTTTCTGTATATTCGTTATGAAGGGGTAGGAAAATTGGTAACTGGTGAACATAATGAGCTAATGCCATTATCAATGGCTGTTGCTTCAGGAGGAAATGGACAAGCTATTTCCATTCCACTATTGAAGACTACTATAGCAAAAGCCCTTGAAATTTTGATAGCTAAACTAGATACCAAACCACAGACTAAACAAGATCTTGTTGTACAAGGTTCGACCTCCTCGATTAATAATCAGCAGCATAACAGCAAAAATGTGTAAATTGTAAAGAGGAAAGTACATTAATATTCAAAAGAGAGAGAAGAAAAAGCTTTATGTATTAAAAGGAAATTTAGTAAACACCACAAATTGAACAATTTTGAAATAACTATATACCATAGCTCATAGCATAGTCAGGAAAATATCCTATGAAAGGTTATATCATCCAGTAAAAGTTATACAAATTCACAGCATAAGAGTCTCTAGTGTAGCCATATGTATTACCATATGATTGGGATTGGCAAATGCGATCATTTTTAATGCAATACTTGTACTGTAGCCTAAAACATCGTAAACTGGCTTCTTTATGAGAGGCTGTTCTCTTTTGGAGATGTTGTTGTTATTGTTACCAATTTTTTTCACTAGTTATATCAGGGTGAATGTCCCAACCACTCTGTATTATTGCATTTTCACCGGTGTCTATTCACTAATTTTGTTAACCATTATGTATCTAGGGGGAAATTTAGTAAATGATACAAATTGAATGATTTTAAAATAATTTACGTACTATCATTGAAAAGCAGATAAAAAGGCAATCCAGCCTTGCAATAGTTTATGTCCTTTAGGTGTTATTGTATAGTGGGCTACCTTGAAGTACTTTTTGTCATCCTGCTCTTTTTTAATGCTATGATCTTCTACTAAGCTCTCTCTCTTTAGCCTATTATCTAGACTATCCTTTATCGTAGCCGAGACCTTGTATAGGCGCCCTTTGGACCTCAGGGCAATAAATTCACTTATCTCTCCTGCTGTCACTGGTTTTTTGATTTCATCAAGTGCCATTAATATAATAAAGCTGTTAGAAAGATGTGCTAAGCTAATCCAATCATAATTTGTTGCTATTGAATCCCATGTCTTATCATTTTGATAATCATAGTTGATTTTTAGATCGTCTTTCCGTGCAACTTTACCTGAGACCATTCCAGCAGCTTCTGCCTGACCATTATCAGTAATTGATGGAATTAAAAAGCTTTATTGGAAGCTCATAATCAGGTTAATTATTATTATTATTGATTGGCTTCTTCCAATATGTCAATTCCAAATGACTTCCAACCATCGATTGTGGCTTTTATCATCATATCAATCATATGCATAGAATAATGGATTGCGCTTGTTGAATTGGCCCGACCAGCTAGAACTTCAGCACCAGGTTCTCTCATTTCAGAGTGTCTGTTTACGTTATAGTGATATTTTCTCAAAGTCATAAAGCTCACTTGGTTGTTTGTTAGATTCATAAATGACTGATGCAGTATTTTTCTTGTTGAGTAATCTGTCATTTCTTTTGGCAGAACTCTGAATCGCTCCCAAAGTTTTGTAGTCACAATTGTAAACCAGCAATGCTTATTTCCAAAATCTCGATTCATATGTATGATAGATAAGCCATTATCTTTGTTTTCCAC
>JBEVTH010000264.1:0-3482 GCA_041156085.1 Candidatus Nitrososphaera maunauluensis | reverse complement strand
CCGGATTTAATTTTGTTTTATGTGCTGCTTTCGTAATACTTTGCGATATATAATGGGAACAAAGATACCACGGGAAATAAGGCTCGAGGTTATGAGGAAATGGCTGCAAGGCAAAAGCAGAGATATGATCGCATATGAAGTGCATATCGGAGCTGGTACTGTAAGCAGCATAATCAAGGAATACAAGGGTGGCGATTTTGATGCTGACTTGCTGAGGGAAGTTGCTTTAAACCTCAAATCAAGGGGATTAGATATAGGATCGTTTGCACCGTTGGTTAGGTTAAAGGAAGTGCTAGAACAAAAGGAGTGGTTCGAAGCTATTAGACCAAGACAAAAAGAGGATGATGATGATGACAATGAAATTGATCAAGTCATAGAAAAGAAGATGGAATCCTTGATAATGAGCTTAGAGGTTTTTTGCTTCAAAGAAAATCTATCAGTAAAGCAGTTTTTTGATTGTATTCATAGTATGTATTTGGCAGCAGAGAAACTTGAGATTCCTCTTGAGCAGATTCCTGTGTATATTGAGGAATTAAAAATTGATATAGATACAAAGCTAGAACTTGTACATCAAATAGAGTTAGAAAAGCAAAATACATTGAAAGAATATCATACAACAGAAGAAAACTTGAAGAATTCTGGATAAACAGGCCTTTGTTTGATAAAAACCAAGAGCTAAAGCAGGAACTAGAAAAGGTAAAACAGGAAAGAGACGAATGCAAGTTAGAATTAGAACATGAGAGAATTTGGAAACGGAAGGAAGAAGAATATGAGTGGTCAATTCTTGAAATCGAGCTTGATGAAGCCAACAAAAAGATTGTTACAAGTAATTTTGATAATTGTCGTCATACTCAACTATTAAGTCCCCAAAGACTCAAGGAAATGGTTATGGATGTCTATCACTGTCCAAGTAAACACATTAAAGTAATTAAGCAGATGATGGAAAGCCATGATTCTGAACGTTAATAGGAGATGTATAATGAACAGTAAATTATGTGGTTGATTAAATATGTAACCGTGGGTCCGAATCCGGTGGAATCCATGACGATATCGGTGCTAAAAGTGGGTTCCTTCGATGACCATATGCTAAACTTAAGCTTTAAAGGTTTTTCTTTTTCTTGTCTATGGGCTTTGCAAATGAAAGCTGATATCCATCTGGTTCTCTTATATGAAAATATCTTTCACCCCAAGCAGCATTAATAGGCTCATTTTCAAGTGATATTAAATCTGAAATACGCTCGTTGCTCTTAAAATAAGAATATAGTTTATCTACATCTTCTGTATGGAAAATTATTCGCCCAAATTGTTGTCTTTTTCTCTCATCATCTGTGTGATTGTTATCGATTGTACTTAATTCTAGATTTAGACACATTTTTGGTACATATTCGCCAATTTCATATGTAGTAAAAGTAGCATCACTAGATCCGCCATAAACTAATTTAAAACCTGGTACTTGAGAGTAAAAATTACAAGACCTCTCCATGTTTTTAATTATTAAAGTTACTGCAGAGATTTTATGCACTTTCATAATAGTTCTATTCCAAATTCAAACTAACAATGATGACCTTATTCAATGAGTTCATGTGTTGATATACGACGAATTTGCGCTGGCGCTAATTTCGGAAATATTTTCTCAATACGGGAGCTGGTTAGAGGAAGTCCCTGCGTGCATTGCTCATAGTTATCGTCTCTAGTGCGACTTAGACATAATAACAATAAAACTTTAGTTTTTTCATGAGGTAACTTATCAAAAGCAGGCTTTGGATACTTACATCTGTATCAATCATTTCTATACTTCTTAACTAGTTTGTACCAGTCATCGTTTCTCGTGATATGTTCTATAATGCCTTCGATCCATTCGTGCCATAGTTCAGATGCGAATTTCAAAAATGCCTCATAATTTTCTTTAGTCCAATAGTACATCGGGTTAGAAAGATACAATTCTCTAGGACGTTCCTTGTTGTTGGTCAGCCGATACAACAAGAGAATATTCTCTTTGTTCGCAATATCTATTAATCTATTTATAACATCATCGAAAGTATCCCCCACACTTCCTTGCCTCAAAAGGCGCAAGTGGGTCTATTGAGATTAGATGTTTTTAAAATACGTTGGTTCTTTGGCTGTATAACATATAGTAAAATATTATATCATTAGATTATATTTGATCCTTGTGCAAAGGGGGCACTAGATTTTTTAACATCGTATTTATAATCAGGATTATTTGATTTTGCTGCAAAGCTCCATGCGTCCAAGAAGATGATAGAATAGCAATCGCTTGAAACAAAGGGAAATGTTGGATTCCATGGCTGCCTTGGTGGTAGTAGTACAGAATACTGTAGTGGATATGAACGAGGATATAACGATGAGGCGGGAATCCTCCAGTAATTCATTCTAACTTATTCTGTTCCTTTTTGTGAGGAGTATGCGCGATAGCAAAGTAAACGTGGCAGTGACAGCAAAGGAAATCAAAAAGTTGCATGATAATAATTCTGACTATTGGTTGAACCAAAAAAAAGAGATGGGTTTGGATGTTTGCGCTATTTATTTTTTTACAATCTCTGTCTTTAATTATCGTCCGCCCATGACGCCGCCCGATTCTGTAACGGTGTTAGTGGAGGTGGCAGTACATGAGCCTGTGACTGCAGAGGTCCCACCAGCAGTTTTACAATTTTGGGGCTGCTCGGTAGTGGTGGGTACCTTAATGCCATTACTGGACCCCGAGTTCTCTTTATCAGCAAATGCGGAGTGATCGATTCCAACAGGCTCTAGATAGTGTCCGCTTGTAACTCTATTAGTTGACGTCACTCGGTTAACTTCAAGGAGAAACCTTCGTTTTCAACAACAACTACAAAGATGTTGTAATTTAATTATGGATGTTAACATGTCTTGTACATAATTATGAAGATAGAACCATCTGCTAAGAGTTATTGATTAAGATCTTATAGTATATTCTGCGTTCTATACCATACAATCTCATTCATCAGGAAATTAGCTATAAGATTCTACCGAAGAAAAACGTGTGATGCAAAAATTTTGTTCAAATAATATTAGAACCAGATATAAAGAATATTAAAGAGAAGATAAAAATCTAGTTTCGGATGCTGAAACTATTTTCAATGTATAGATTTTTAACGATACCAGAGTAACCACTGATCCACTAGTTTAGCTAAATCAATGTTTATAACACCAAGCCAGTAACGCCGTTATGTTATGTGGTTGCCAATTTTTGCGATATGGGGGTGTATGCCAGAGCTTAGTAAAGATTGCATAGATATGACAAACGCATCGAGTACATATTTAGGCGTAGTAATAGGTGCCGCGATCGGTGCAGTAATAAGTTGGTGGATATTTAATAGACAGAATAAGACTTCACTTAAGCAGGATCATATTCTGCAACACATCAGAAACCTTGAAGAGAACAATATGAATATTTTGACAAATTTGGAGGCATTCGCAAAAAATCATGACGAACTTTTGAAAAA
>JBEVTH010000263.1:0-3482 GCA_041156085.1 Candidatus Nitrososphaera maunauluensis | reverse complement strand
CCTAGAAGAAAAAGTACTATTGATATGGATACGTTGGCTAAAGAAGAAGGACAGCTAGCTAAGGGTTCTTAACTCCTGTTATTGTCACCTAAACCATACTGTGATGCAATTTTTCTGTCTATTTCATCTTTATCCTTCACATATTCATAGTATCTTTTGTTCCAAGAATCAACTAAGCGATATTGTCTAATTCCAGTTACAAGCCATATTGAGGAGATAATAATAACTGCACCTAATAGTATACCAAGAATGAGTCCAAATTCATTTTCTATTTCAAGAACAGCAAAGAATGAAGGACGTAGTAATAAGTAGACAGAAAGTACAATTGCAAGAGGTGCTAAGATCATGGCGGAAATTGAAACCCCACGCAGGATTTTTCTTATTTGAAATATTTGTTCTATAAAGCTATCAGCTAAACTTAGTATATTATGACGAGAAATACTGAGCCTCCTTTCTTCATTGCTCATGTAATACCACTATATACTGCCAACTAAATAGTGATTAATAAAGTTAAGTTGAAGAAAAAGAATATTAATTGCTCGTTGCAAGTATGGTTGATTGGCTGACTACATTTATTATTATTTATTATTATTGAACTACTACAAGACCTTTCATCTGCGGATGTATGGTGCAATAATATGGAAAAGATCCCGCCTTGTTTGCGATAAACGTAATAGTCTGGGATTGAAAATATCCTAAATCATTTGTATGCACACGAAAGGCGTCTATATTTAGATTATGTTTTGAACTAGTATCTTCATTAATCATATGAATTGATTCTAACTCTCCTTGTTTTAAGGTAATTGTTGGGCTGTTGTAACCTACAGGTAAACTATTTCTGCCACCACTAGTAGCTTGGCTAATAAATGTATAGCCAGATTGTGGTGAATATGTACCTTTAATGAATGTATTTGTTGGAGCAGCAAATACTGGTGAATTGCCATTTACCGGGACGAGAGAATGTATTCCAAGATAAACAATTATTGATATAACAGCTGCTGCGACACCAATCGCTATTATCATCCCTTTGGAAAAAATCATTTTACCTCTAGCATTCTTCTGTTTGGTTCTTTTGTTCATGAAAAAGGGTATATCAATAGCTAATTTAGGTGTTATACTGCTGTTAGCAACTGATCACGAATTCTTCTGTCTAATTGTATAGATAGATCTTTTCCACTATTCTTGATATTATAAAAAATATCTGATTTGTATGCAGCTTAATAGGACAATAGATATCTACTGGCAATAAATTTAATATTCAACCACTTAAAGCCTCTAGTACTTTTGATTCGACTTTAGAAAAGTATCAACTTTTAAAAATGGAATCCAAAACATGCATTTGAAATAGGATATTCTATTGTGCTTGGCGATTCTGAATATATAGGACCTAATTTTACAGCCTTTGCCGTTAAAGAGGTTCCACAATATCAGTTTTGTTTACTGTGCCGCCAAGCACCGATCTCAAGCCATAGTTGTCGGTCTAAGCATTAATATAATAATGTTGATAATTCTATAAAAAGATTTCGTTACATGTAATAAATAGCCATGATCCTGAATGTATTAAAATTATTGTATATTTTAATGTATTTATATCAATATATTACAATTATACTATATGACCATGACGTAAGGTTAGCACCAGAGTTGCCTACCTAATAGATACTTGTTACTTAAAATATGGCATTTTTAATAGGAGTTTCATGGCGAGAGTTGTTGTTGGCAAAACTTCAGATATTACTGAAGGAAAATTAACTCACGTAACAGCAGGTGGAAAAGAAATTCTAGTCACAAATTTAAAAGGAAATTATTATGCAATTAATGATATTTGCAATCATGCTGGAGCAGAGCTACATGAAGGCGAACTTAACGGTAACGAGTTAACCTGTCCTTGGCATGGTGCAAAATGGGATATCACGACAGGTAATCTAATATGGTTCCCACAAAAATTAAAGTCAGAACAATCTTTCAAAGTCAGCGTAGAAAAAGATACTCTATATGTAGAAGTCTAATGCCTTCATATTTTTCTTTCAACATAACATATTTTGTATGTCTGTCTTTTCATTATGGGTAATCAGAAAGTTGGCATAGTATTCTAATTTTCTTCGTACAATATAATCTAAAAATAAATATGTAAATAGTATAACCCTTTCTATTTTAATTTGATAACTCTTTGATATTTGCAAAATCTTATAACAAAAGTATGATCATCATTAGACATACACCATATATGTCTCTGTATGGTGATGGTTTGTTTATTATTCTTGTTCATATGGTTTAAGTGTTAGTTCTCCTGTATCCTTTATACTCATGTGATATTTTTGCCACATCTTGTATTGATTATTCCATTGATTTGTTGGTATAAAAATATTCAATACATATTTCCATGAAACTGGTCTTGGACTCGAAAATGGAGTCATAGGTTGAGGTAGTTTTGTCATAGATTCTATTCCAAGAGAAACTTGTGTATAGCCTTCTCCAGTTATTTGATCAACATCTGGATTTAAGCCAATGACGTGAGCTATTATTTTAAATTCTGCCAATCCACTCCATTATGATCTTTATATATATGAATTATTTGTATCATGAGCTAGTACAAGAACGTAAAAATCCAAGCAGGATACTTTCTGATAATAAGTGAGTAATAGCGAACAATAGTTGCTTTGAAATTATTTATACTATGTATTGGAAATGTATTTTGAATAAATATAACTGCCAATTTTCCATTAACAGGCGAGAAGCGTAGTGTAGATACTTTGGAATAAACAAAAATGAAAGTGAGGCCATTGTCTCAAATTTCTCTTAAACTACAATAATGGTGAAAAGAACCATGTTAGATTTAGCTACATTTTTATGTATACAGATGAGGATTCGGAGGGATCAAAAAAATGGCCAATCTTACGATGATAAAATCTGGTAAACGATATAATATCCTAAAAATCGTCATGAACTTATAAAATTCTTCAATATCTGTCCAGAGGTAACAATACGATGTTAACAACTATACTAAATGACAAGTTGTTAATGTCTGTTTAATGGTTCCGAGATGTAGAAATACACCTTCATCAATAGCCAGACAACTTAGACAGGAGGCAAATTTTGGTTGTGCTAGGTGCGGTTGTCCTGTGTTAGAGAATGCACATATTATTCCATATCATATAACCCATGAATTCCCACTAGAAGACATGGTAGCCCTTTGTCCTACATGTCATACAATAGCTGATAAGGGAAACTACCCAGAGTCATATTTTAGGCAGATTAAGGAAAATCCATTTAACAAAATTAGAGTAACAGAGGCATTTCTTATACCGTCAGATGAATTAGTTATAAATTTTGGTGGTTGTCGATTTATAAACATCCCAATACCTGTGAGGTTAAATGCCTTCGACATTATGTGTATTCGAAAAGAATTCAATTTTACTTCTGATCATAGCATTCTCATGTTTGGTAGGAGTAGCTAGTAATGTTTGTTTAGTGAAATTAGT
>JBEVTH010000262.1:0-3486 GCA_041156085.1 Candidatus Nitrososphaera maunauluensis | reverse complement strand
CTTTGATAGCTCAGCAATTTCTATTTTTGAAACTGGATGCATAGGAATTCCTAGACTTCGCCTTATCTTACTCTTAGAACTAGTATTTTTAAAAGAAGAATAGTCAGAGGAATTTTTGTTCCTGATGATATTATCAACATACACATCATCATCAGCACGGCCATTGTTATTATTGCCATTACCGCTACTGTTATCAACAGCAGTAACGCTACTTCCATTATAGAACTGCATAGCAGCTTCAAGGCAACAATTGCAAATTCCACCAACAACACGAAGCTGATTTACACCATGTTCTTTTTCTTCTAAAGCATACCATCTATGAGGTGCATGAGCTACATGTAATCTGTGATTGAGTATTTCAAACACTTTATTTGATGTTCCTTTTGGAATAGTACTTTCTATTGAGACAAGTGCTCCGTCTCTCTTTGCTTCCGTTGATATCCTTTCTACTATAGACAATAAACCTTCTATCTGTGGAGTGAATATATCGTCAGGTTTGTGAGTAGATACACATAGAATATATACATCAAAATCACTAAAATCATTAGCTATCTTTATTCCCGCCAATTTTTCTGCTCGATCCATTGCTAAGGGACTGATATCATAACCATAAACATTATCAAATCCTCTATCTTTTACGTATTTTGCTACGGGTAGTCCTAATTGACCAAGTCCAATTATTAGAACTTTATTGAATCGAATAGGTCCGTGTTGTTTTTGATCTGCTGCTAGCAATATCCCACATTAATCGTGAGTTATAGTTATTAAAGAATTAAGAAACAAAAGAAGATAAGTTATTCCGTATGAAAACTTATGTTGAGGTTGTATAGTGAAAAAATATGTATTAGTATTTTAAACTAGATAATTATAATATATCTTTCAAATCGTCTTTTTCAGTAGATGATATTACTTAATCTAAATTATTTTGGCTTTCTATCATTATGTGATGATAACAACTAGTATATTCCTCTTGCGCTGAAAGCTTGAAGCAAAAAGCCGCACGTCCTCAATGTCAATTGGAGAGCATTGCTCTAAGAGGAGGAACAGAAGAAGAAGCAAAAGCCTTATCCAACATGGGTAAGTTCATAACTGTGCAAATAAGACAAAACTGCAATAATAAGACCATGAATTTGTATATACCTGATTATTATCAAATTTATTATAATGTATATGGTAGAGGAGTTAGAAGTTGTAATAATAAAAGATAAACTTGTGATATCCTTAAAATTTGTCTGTATTTGTTTATGAATGCTCAAGAAAACCATCCTAGATAAAAAGATTTAATCGTCTAAACTAAATTGTTCGCAAGCGTTGAAAAGATCAAAAATACTGTTAGTGCTAATTACGTTGTCAGTTCTTTGGGGATCAAGTTTTCTCGCAATAAAAACGGTTATTCATGTAATCCCTCCATTACTTGCTTTTGGTATTAGATTTACAATTGCTGGGGCAGCGCTTCTTGTAGCACATGCATTTAATAAAAGATGCCATCATGACAACAATGAACACACTGGCAAAGCGCAGTGGAAAGATGCTTTGATAGTATCCGCTTTGATAATAGTAGGTGGACAAGGATTGTTAGTCTGGGGTGCACAATATCTGTCTTCCGAATGACAGCACTATTAAATTCCACGATCCCATTATGGGTAGCTATAATTGCAACATTAGCATTTAGACAACATTTAACAAAAAATATGGTACTTGGACTAATTGCTGGTTTTGCTGGTCTAATGATTCTTCTAAATCCGTTCGTGGGAAATATCCACCTTAATTTAATAGGTGCAGTATCGCTAACCCTCAGCTCAATATTTTGGGCAACGGGTTCTCTTTATTCTACTAGATTCCATCTTCCAGTAAGTATATTGGCTTCTGCAGGTATGCTAATGCTTGTTGGTGGTCTAATGCTAATTACCGCCAGCTTTGCGATTGGAGAATTTAAGGGCATACAATTATCTCGTATTTCAGCAGGTTCACTTGCTGCTTACTCTTACTTAATATTCATATGTACTGCGATTGGTTACGCTGAATTCTTTTGGCTTCTTCAAGTCGAATCCGAATCCATAGCCAACTCATTTGCATATATCATACCAGTGATAGCAGTATTCCTGGGATGGGTTATTCTTAAAGAACCGATTTCAATGCAAACATTGATTGCCACTAGCATAATCATGATAGGAGTTGCATTGATGGTCACAAGCTCATCCAAAAAAGCAAAAAATAAAGTAATTGAAAAGTAGCTGCATTTTTCATATGAAACACCATATATTTCTTATATATTGTATATAATACCAAAAACAAAAGGCCTGTGTGTATATAATAGATCATCTACCTCCGCACCGATTCTGATAACTTGAGTTAGTTTTATGTCAGTATAACATAAAGCTGAGCTTGTAGCAAATGAATAGCACTCTATTTAGAAGTCTCACTAAAAAATTGTAATGTAAACTAAACTATTATAGAAAAAGACAAGTTATGACTGAAGTACAGAAGGTATTTGATACAAACGGGATATCTAGCGAATCTTTTCAGCATATACGGTCTAATTGGTATGCTGATCACAGATATGGTAATTTAGGAAGTACCTATCTTTAGAAAAAGATTGATGTCAGTGTGTTATTATAGATGTTAGTGCATACCAAAGCTAATGTATACAAACAAAACATCAATCGCATTGGCCATCGTTGCCATTGTCATGGCAATGGCACTTATAACAGCAGGCAGCCTAAGTAATTCAGTCTTAGCAGCAAAAACAAAAAAAAGTAAAAGCAGCAGCAGTTCTACAACCGGAACTACAGCCGCTTCTTCCACAGGGAGTACAACCGGCAGTTCAACAAAAGCTTCACTTAGTAAATTTATTAGCTGTCTGAGGACATCTGCAAGCAGCACTACAACAATGGGCGCGACAACCACTACTGCCAGTAAGGTACCAGGAAAGCTTAGTCGAGCTGCAGTCACCTCTTGTTATGATACTGTTTATGGGGCTAGAAGCAGCAGCGGAGGTAGTAGCAGCACCAGCAGTGGCAGTAGCAGCATCGCTAATAGTAATACGGGCGGCGGCACATCCCCTCAGATTGGAACTCCTTAGTGAGGTAGTAAAAATATCTATCAGCGACTTTCCTCACTATTTTTTAATAGGATGTGAAGCCAAGTAGTCAAATTCGTTCTTTGAGAATCCAAAAAATAATGACAACAGATGTATCTAAATTCTATCATTGTGATTTGACGGTAATGCATATTATTATTTGCAATGTTATTTGTGGTGATGATGGTGGTGGTCACCGCAGCAAGTTAATCCTCTGCTATATGAAAAAGAAGAGGAACAAAACCAAATGTTCAATGATATGTTCACCTTACCGATAATTATTGGAAGAGGTCCTCACTATCATTGCACTACATGACTTGATTATAACTTTAACTTTTGAAAAAACACCCATCAACCAATAAGTTTTTTGACGGCTGATTAGACTTGAAAGATTTTAGTGGAACAGA
>JBEVTH010000261.1:0-3509 GCA_041156085.1 Candidatus Nitrososphaera maunauluensis | reverse complement strand
AAGAACATTTATGTTTCTTTCCGGCTTGTTCAAAGATATTGCATCGTCCGATATAGATGTAATATATCCACCTTTTTTCCATACATATTTGGCAACATTCTTTACGCTATCAGGTATACCTTCTGTTAATTCGTATGTTTCAATTGGTTTTATGAACATCATGCCAGTACTTGCCTTCTATTACTTTTTTTCAAAGTGGATCCCCTTGCCTAGGAAAACAATTCTACTGGCTTCTTCACTATTTATGTTAAGCTCGGGATTCGGATGGGTATATATGCTAAACCTTGCAACACATAATGGTAACGTAGTTTCGTCTCCTGCGGCTGCATTGGAATTCTTCAAAACAACATGGATAAAGACAGTGGATGTATTTACGCCCAATACCTTTGTTGATGTTGCACATCCAGAGATTACTACTGGTTTGATAATTATTGGTCTCCCTGCCGGCTTTGTTTTATTAGGATTGATAAAGGAGCGTATCACCGACAAAGGCAAGTATTTAATAATAATTGCTACTATCTGCGTATTAGGACTTCTTACACATGAAGAGTTCGTACTCTTTCTAATAGTGGCTTCTATTATACCATTGATTTTTAGACTCAATCAAAATACGCCGGCGGATGTGTTTGCAGGAATTTTACTTGGAGTTTCGATCGTACTCTTAATAGCTGTTTTCTTTCCTGGAGCTAGACAATATTATTTGACTGGAAGAGGAGTCTTACCTCCTCTTATTCCACTATCCTTTTTGTTTGTCTCATCAATATGGGCATTATATGCAAGCCGAAGCATATTAAAATCCCATATACCCTCAGCTTCATGGAATATTTTAAGGAAAGTCACCAAAGGTCATACACGGATAATCTTTGCTGTAGCACTAATCTCCATTGTATCTTATTTCTATGTGCTTTCATTTATCATTTGGGATACACAGCTGCCTGTGTTTGATGCACGCATTAATACAAATCTTCTTAGGCTTGTGCCTTGGTATATTTATCCTCTACGATTTGGTACTACAGGACTTTTAGCATTAGTCTTTATCCTTTCGTATATATTCAAGAAATATGAGAAAGAGGTACTTGTATTTGGTCTGATATCGATTATTGCGTTTCTTACAGGTCCCTACTACAGTGAAATCAGATTCAATAAATACATAATGGCTGGCATGGCTGCTTTTGCATCATTATTGCTTTATCAAATCATCTCTTCAATAAGACATAACAGTCTCAAAAAACCTGTTATTGGTGGACTACTTATCGGATTTGTCATTACTTCAAGTTGTTTATCAGTACTAATGTATGCAGGTTATTCAGCACTCACTGTAGACAACCCAGAACCAAAAAACGAAGAAATCTTCGCAGAAAGACAATTCCCGTCGGATTCGGAAATACATCTTATGGGATTTCTGCGTAATAATCTGAATATTAAGAATGACAATGTTGCTCTTCCTGAGAAGGAAATAGTTCCCAATCAAGGTTTCCTCAGCTCAAAAATTCAGGGATTTACAGGGCTACTAGAAAGTAAACTTTTCCAAACTCCATCGATTCTACAAGAACCTACACTAAGTGGATTCTTCATGCTCCTAAACTATAGCAACACTAGATTCATTGTGTTACCCAAAAACTACATTAATAGCAGCGGGATGTCAGATGTTCTTAAATTTACATTAAAGAATTTTCCCAAGCCCTATGAAGATGCTAACGATGTTGTTTTATCTGTGCCTCGCTTAGCTGCTCCCTCCATGAACAGTGACATAGCTCTTGTGTCGCCGCAATCTGCTAACGATTACTATTATTACCTACTAAGTGCTCTTGCATTTTCGAATACAAACTATGACGTTTATGGTCAGGGAGACTTTTCGGCATTATCGAAAAAAATCGTTATACTTAATTCGGATCCCTCCAATGTTACTGATTATTTAGAATACGTTAAAAACGGAGGAGTCATTCTGACCTTGAACTCGGATAGAAACTTAGGTGGATTTAGCAATTTATTGTGCCTTAAAAAGTATAAAGAAACGCCGTTCGATAATATTGCCAGCATTGACGGAAACCAAGTAAGTGCTTATGGAGAGACAACTAATTTTAGAATCTCTTGTCCAGGTCATATTGTGAAATCATTTTATATAAACAATCGAGAAAAAGTGGCTCCCTTTACAGTCGAAGCCAGATATGGAAAAGGAAAGATAGTTTTTGTAAACGCCTATGGATATTTTAGAACAATATCAGAGCATCCCGCACAATTCTTTTCAACTCTTGGAAAGATCTCAGGGCCAATTGGGCTTAGGACGAATAATTTTACCAACAACTCTCCCGCAAATGTCGCGCCTTTTCCGTATTTCTTCGGAGGGTTAAAAGTGACCGGCCCACTTTCGATTGAAAGCTCATCTCTACTGTTTCCCAAAAATTATGATTTGTATGCAGAAGGTATTTCGCTCGAAAAACATAATCAAGGACAATTCGTTTCTTCCGTTCCAAAGTCCAATTATTTCAGTAATTCATATATAAGAAATCTAAAGATATATGGCGCGTTTAATATCTATGTAAATTCAACATATCTCTTGTATTCCCCATCATTATCCCCATACAGCAATTATATTCCACTTGATCTGCCAGCTGGATCTAATATGACTTTAAAGCTTTTCAATGGATCAAGAGCTGAATTTGTTGTCGGCTCAGATAACAAACCTATGCAATTTGCCGGTGGCGAAATTAAATTCTTTAGGATAAAAAGTAATTTATTACCGGAGATAAGCCTTGCTCCTTCCGTTCCTCTTCTGATGAAAAGTCCAGAATTAAGAATCTACGGGAATGCAACTTTTCTGGGATTGGTTCGTTCAAATGATCCTGATAATCCAACCAAATTTACGGCGCCTTGGAATGATTTTAATCCGAAATTACTGCGTGTAAAAGGAGATGCAATTATAAAATTAGATCATGTTGTCATAAGCAACGGCAGATATACTAACGGACAATACTTGACGTATTTTAAATGGATAAAAATCGATACCCGTACCAACTCACCACGGCAAGCCTACATAGGAGAATCACTTAAAGTACCTTGGTCACAGGTCCTCACTTCAGATATCAATATCAAATTGATAATGACAATATTAATTGTAGCTACCGTGTCTTTATATATCAGTTCATCACCGAGAGCAATGTTTGGCTTACGAAATAGAGCCCGTCGACACTAAAAGATTTATGCTGCCTACTTTCATTATTTCATATGTATTTGATATAAGATGATTACAGACATTACTCTTTCTCATTTATACTCTTCATGAGTATTCTGTTGTTTGTCACCAGTGCGTTGAGAATGTGCTAGCGGTTTTGTAATATATTTTTAACAATATATAAAAGATTGCTGGATCTCACTTTTTTGTTGTTAATGAAAACAACTTTATCAGTGACTTCTTTTTTTCGAATCTCGTGCTGTACCTTATATCTTTCCTTTAAAATACGCTTTACGTTACGACAGATCCATATGATAGACTTAAGACGTGCCATGAA
>JBEVTH010000260.1:0-3539 GCA_041156085.1 Candidatus Nitrososphaera maunauluensis | reverse complement strand
CTTTTCCATCGTTACTTTTAACCTTCTTTCCCTTAAGCATACTCCATAATATTGTGGGTCCTTCCCTATCTGCCATTCTAATATACAATAGAAATCATGTTTTTTAATGATTCAAGAAAACTGTTCTATTTGCCGCGTTCTATTGAAAGGCTAAGTCATAGTTATATCAATATAATACGAGTCTAGAAAGAAAATGACATAATCTTGCAAACTCTCATATACTAAACTAACATTTTGTTTGTTCTAAAATTCTTCCTATTTTAGGAAAACAGTTGAAATTCCTTTACTACTTTACCCATTTTCTTCAATTTATCTACTATTAATTTAGATACTACTATACACATGTTATTTTTTGTTGATTAGAGGGTCATTTTCTTTCAGGAATAAGCAATAAACCTTTGTTTTCAGGTTAGTTTCCATTGAAAAACTCTTTATACACATGGGCTCAATTTGGAAGAGAAGCCGAATTTGTAATAACAATTTATCTCAAGCTCAAAGGGTGGAACATAGTACTATCCAAAGGAAGCAAAGGACCAGCAGACATTATCGCTAGTCAGAACTTAACGAAATGGTTCATCCAAGTAAAATCAAGCACTGCTCTACCAAGATTGAAGGGTTATGAAGTGAAGAGGCTTAGAGAGCTAGCTGAAATTTCTGGTGGATTAGCAGTGATTGCTATTTTGAGCCCCGCAAAATTAAACGATGTATCACCAGATCCGGATAAAAAACTAGATTTTGCTAACCTCGGAAATTATGCAATATATTTCTATTCACTTCACGACTGGAAAAGAATAATACCTTATCAAAAATAACAATGCTCGTTGCTCCGTTTAAGAATTTGCAATTTACTAGCATGTTTCAGATACGTGAAATCCATGTCATCGACCACCAACATCCTCCTGACATAATTAAAAATAACAAAGATGCTATAGAAATTGTACGAAATTACGACCTGTATAAAACTTGATTACTAGAGTTTAGCTACCGTTTGACGTTTTATCCACAAATTAATTATACTTTAAGGCAACCATGTAGTCTGACTTGTAGCTTGTCAAACAGCTGACATACCATTAACGTTTCTTGGCGTATTCATCATGGTGGCGTACCCAAAATTAAGGGAATTCATTATCAGCCTCGTCTCGTCCCTTGGGAACTAGGTCAAGATAATGGTATGCTACATTCAGCATGTCTATCCCTATAACAGCAGAATTGGCGACTATCAGAAATTGTACGACAAGACACCTGTAACTGCAGCAAATCGCTTTATACGTACTAGAAGCCTTGGTACTATAAAACGCGCACAAAGAGAGTTGGCAAAAACCCACGCTGAATATGACAAGTCATAGTTGAAGTACATTGAAAATAGATCAACAGCATTGGCTGCAAAACCTCTTATGGTCTGGAGTGCACACATTATTGAGGCATTACTCCCTTAGGGATGGTGTTTTATCCACTTTCCCTTAACCGTTTGCGGCGAGCAATTTCAGCTTCGCTAGGCGTTTCAAGCCCAAATGACCCCTTCTTAACTTCTCCTGAGCGCTCGTAATTGGCGATTATAACTCCGCTCGGCGAAATCCCGCTTTCAAGAAGTTTGAACCCAGCTGGAATTGTACCTTCTACAAACAAGCGCTTGCCGGTGCCAAGAGTAACAGGAAATATCTTTAGCCAAAGCTCATCGACCAAGTCATGTTTCAAGAGTGTCTGAACAAGATTGCTGCTGCCATGAACTTGTATTTCTGGGCCGTCCTGCTCCTTTAATCTTTTAATTCCCTCTGGAACATCACCATTTATCAGTTCTGAATTGTTCCAATCAAGCTTTGTCAGTGTCTTTGAAGCTACGTATTTCTTGGCGTTATTGAATTTGGTCGCGAAGGGGTTTTGATCAGTGTTCACGTATGACCAGTATGCTGCAAATATCTCGTACGTTTTTCTGCCAAGCAACATATCAAAAGGCGTACTCGTCTGCTTGATCATCACGTTAAGAAAAAAGTCATCAAAGTATCCAAATACCCAGCCTCCGTGCTCGAACCCTCCAGTAGGATCTTCTTCAGGCCCACCCGGAGCCTGCATCACATTGTCAAGGGTTATGAACGACAGGACAATTAGCTTTCTCATTTATTTTCTCTATCCTAAAATTTCTAACAGATATGATTTTTCCAACCTGCGAAATATACTAACTACTACTTTTGAGCCTAAACGCAGGTTTCCTAGAGCACTGCAAAGTATACGGCAGTTGCAACAATCATTATAAATTTGAACTTCATTCTTTTTGCATTTGTAACATAATAATGTCGTAGTTGTAGTCTTCTTCATATTAATAAACTCTCTATACATACAGCAGATAAAAACAATTTTATGAGTAGAGAATTCCGAAAAATCTCTTATTCATCATTCTTTTTTAATGTAAATTAAGCCTCTATATAGACACATATGCAAACTTAAGTTATCGTTAGTGGATTTTGGCTAAAACCTACAAAAAATACCATTCCAAGTAAATTAGTAATCTATAGAATTTTCTATAGACTTGGATTACAAGGTATCTATAAATATAAAATTCATAGAATGCTTTAAAATAATCCTCAACAGGTGACTTAAGGTGGGCCTACCTATCAGTGATCTTCCGTTGATGCATATCCCTGGTGACGTTTCCCATTATCGATTCTTCATGGATATACAGAATTGCTGGCTGGCTGGCTGGCTGGCTGGCTTTCTTTAGTCTTGATGCTTCTTAGAATAATATAAAGAACCTTCTAAATTCGTGAGTTATAATATTATATACAAAATAATACAATTATCTTTAAATTTAAGAAAAGCATATAAAAATAAAGCTGGTTCGAGAAATCTATCAAATTGCCTAATCCATGAATAAGAAACTGAAAAATATGACTTCTTCAGTTAATAATGTTAAATGAAACCCAAAGTAAGGGTTTAATATCCCTAAAAATGCATTGGTAATAGTTTGGAACAAAAGACATCTTCTGTAGAAGTTGTTATTAATGCATTAGGTGAACTTGAAAAGGATATTGATAATCTTAGCTCCAAAGTTGAGGATTTGAAAAAGCGTATTATGATATATTCTAATGAGGAAATTGAAAAGTTAAAGCAGCACATAATTGCTATTGCCAATGATGAAGCAAGAAAGATTATAGATACTGCAAAGGCGGAAGCTGAATCAGAATCAGCATTAATTGTTACAGGGGCGGACAAGGACCTTTCAGATATTAAAAAAAATATTGACTCCTCACATGATAAAGCTGTAGCTAGCATTGTTAAGATGGTTCTGGGTGAAACTACTATCAATATTCAAAAACCAAAAGACAATATTTCAAATGGTGACGAAGCAGCAAAGAGATAAAGCAATGTACTTCAGAAAGATCAATATTCTCTTTTTGTATGGGTGATCATATTTCTTTCTTAGTATTTTATTATAACAATATTCGGAGAATATAAACTGATAACATATTCTTAAACATAAAAATTAGTTCCGTGATCCATAAGATTTAATAACAATTTTGTTAAAACTTTTACTGATGAAACGC
>JBEVTH010000259.1:0-3539 GCA_041156085.1 Candidatus Nitrososphaera maunauluensis | reverse complement strand
TCTAGTTGGATTTACAGTGGATTTTAATCTTGTTGATTCAGGGTTTATTGATTCTGATTTCTCATTATCTGACAATATGCTTTTTATCTCATTTTCATCCATAGTTGCAGATTCTCTTATATCGGTCATTGAATCAGATATTGGATAATCAAAAACTTCCGATGTGACTGTACCTGACGTGGAAGAGGGAGTTTGCTTTTGTTGTTCATAAGAGGATTCAATATCATCAGACTTGTATGGATCATTAGACATATTTGTTGTATTTATCATGATATTATTATTAATAATTTGTTACTTGTTGTAATAATGTTATTAGATTGGACTATGGTTATCAATCCATATCAACAAGATTTCCTTGTGAACTTTTCTACCTCACAAGTAGATTGTAGTTAATCTAAAAACACTGTTTGTAAGTTTTCATTCAACGAATCTAAGAGGCTCATATCATCCAGCTCAAGATGGAAGTCAAATACCTGGCTATTTTCCCTAATCCTATCTTCGTGTATTGATTTTGGAATCACTACAGCACCATGCTGCAAGCTCCATCGAATCAACACCTGAGCTGACGTTTTGTTATATTTTTTTGCTATCTCTACAATAGTCTGATGGTCAAGTCTCTTACCTCTAGTCAAAGGGCTGTAGGCCTCAAGCTGAATGTTATTATTTTTGCAAAACTCCAAGAGCTGCCTTTGGTACAAGAAGGGATGGAATTCAACTTGGTTAACTGCGGGTACAACGTCTTTCGAGTTGTGGAGGATCTCTTGGAGGTCTGCAATTGTATAGTTACTAACTCCGATAGCCCTGGCTTTACCTTCTTGCAATATATGGATCATAGCTTTCCATGTCTCCATACTCGTCCCTTGGACTGGCCAATGGATTAGATAGAGATCTACATAAGATAATCCAAGCCGCCTTAAGCTCCTTTCATATGCTTGTAGCGTAGTATCATATCCCTGTTCGCTATTCCACACCTTTGTAGTGATGAACACTTCTTCTCTCCGATGTCCACTTTGACGGAGAGCCTTTCCCACATCTGATTCATTACCATATAGAGAAGCAGTATCAACATGACGATATCCAATCTTCAATGCATAGCTCACAGCACGTTCGGTAGTCTTGCCTGGAGGCGACTGATATACCCCTAGACCAAGGAGGGGTATCCCAATTCCATTATTGAGCTTTGTATTTGACTCTAAGGTTAATAGCATATTTTAGTGTAGTAACTATTTTCCCTATCACTTTTAATTATATCTATTGTCATAATTATTTTCTTTTACTCCGTTTACGGTTTGTTCATACACTATCACATATCATCACTTTCAAGTCTATGCAATTGTTTTCATAGTCCTGGAATCGACTATATCTAGTAAAAAAAAGACAAGGATGCATATATTATACCAATCATTGTTATCCACTTGAAAAATTGGATAAAATCAATCGTTTGGCAGTTTTGAGTTTGCTATTTGCTAGGGTAATATATGCAATAAATTGGTTTAATATCGCTTCTATATTCTCCCATATAGCATCAGACTTTAAACAAGATGTCTCGTTGCTGGGATTGCTTACTACTAGCTTCTTAATAGGAGTAGGTCTGTTTCAAGTACCAGGGGGAATACTTGCTGCAGTACAGGGCTCTAGAAGAACTGCGATATATGGGATAACAATAGCTTCGTTAGCAGCACTCCTTTGTGGTCTATCTTCGCAATTGCAACAAATGGAAGTACTACGGTTTGTAGTTGGCCTTGGCATGGCATTATTCTTCGGTCCATGCGTTACTTTGATTACAAGATACTTGGGAAGAGAATTTGAAGGATTTGCAGTAGGACTGCTAAATTCAGCTCATTCGATAGGAGGGATCATAGGGTTGTTTGGATGGGTAATACTGGTAGAGTTAGCGGGATGGAAGCAGAGCTTATTGCTAAGTGGCGGATTAGGATTGATTAGCAGTCTATTATTAGTTGCTTTCTTACCAAGAAAAGAAGAACAGCAACACCTCCAACAATCACAACAAAATGCAATAGGAAAACATTTTGAAATCAAGATATCAGATATTCGCAATGTTTTGTTTGATAGATCTCTATTTGTCATTGGATTAGTATTACTTGGAGCACAGATAGCATGGGGTTTACCTTTGACATTTATAGTATTTTATTTAGAAGACTATTTGAAAGTAGGTTCATCCACGGCTGGTTTTATTGCAAGTTTGGGCTTAATAGGTGGTCTTGTGTCAGCACCTGTATTTGGAAGGATATATGATAAGATCAGAAATATAAAGAAACTGTTGTTTGTCTGCGGCCTGGTAATGTCAGCAGGTGTAGCAGGAATTGCGGTTACAAATACATCATCGTCAATAGCAGCAGTATATACTGCTGGAATTTCAAATGTTTTGGTAGGAGTCTTTTCAGCTGGAGTTTTTACTATAGCATATACCTCAGCTAAAGAAGCGTACAGAAAAAAGAGAACAGGAATCAGAAAAGAAGGGAACATTGAATCAACAATAACAGAAAGGTCAATGATAAATCGCATGCAATCCTCATATGATACCTTGGCTATTAGCTGGGTTAATGGCTTATCGTTATCTGGAGCTTTTTGGGTTCCAGTTGTATTTTCATTTGTTGTTCACCATATAGGTTATACTATTGCATGGGTACTTGGAGGCATCTTCGGTCTTTTATTTATATTACCGTCGCTTGGAATTACGGCGTTTAAAGGTAAAAAGTAGTTAGAGAAAGAACTTGTCTACTACGGCAGTTGTATCCCAAGTTATTTAGGATGGAAAGGTCCATTCTATCATTCGAAGATGGATAGCACTGAAATGGCATGGATTATGCGATACGTCTACGTTTCCTACTGCATTGTCCTTGTCAGCCTACACAGTAACATAATATTATAAAGGTAGAAAAAATGAAATTGCCATAGTCAACAAGAGTAGTACAGACGTAGACTTAATCAGGTAATTTCCATAATAAAACATTATTAAAGGCGGCTTTATGTAGCCTGTCATCTAACATTGTATTATATATTAGAAAATTGAATATCACAAAGCATTTAGATTGTGGTAGTATTTACATTCTACTGACTAATTGCTTTGTGAGCCTATATATAGGCTGTTTATAGGTTTGAAGGCTCTGTACATTATCTTATGAATCACCTTGTCCTTCTACAGCTTGGACATACTTGCCGTACAAGAAACTTTGATTACCTGGCAGCCATTATTCGTATTCGTTATGCTGATCGTATGGCAAGCTCAATGATAGATAACCTCAAAGAATATCAGACTGACTTATCGTGATTGCAATAGCATACTAATCAGAATATTATTCGTACAAAAAAGTTCAAGAATAGCGTATTCTAGGATCACAGATTAAGATGGAATTATTCTATATATTGAACCTGCAAGTGTGAGAACGTAGAGATAGCCATCATCGGGTCCAACTTGTAAATCTGTAATGCCTCCACTACCATCAAATCCACTAGCAAACAGTACTGGTTGAGTATCCTGAGGTGTATTTGCTATTTTGTTTGCTAGTGTGCCATTA
>JBEVTH010000258.1:0-3543 GCA_041156085.1 Candidatus Nitrososphaera maunauluensis | reverse complement strand
CAATTAACATATAGAACTATTTGAAAAATAATCAAATAAAACCAGCAGATAATTTTTTTCTATCTACATCCTTTTTTCTGGTCGGTTTAAATGATCGTGATATAGGTAATCGCATATCACTATTGTGATTGTAGTAATAATGGTAGTCTAAACCTAAACGTAGCCCCTGTTCCATAAAGTTTGTTCGCAACCCATATTTTGCCACCATGGGATTCAACTATTTTTCGTGACAAATACAATCCTATTCCTATTCCTCCTGTCCTATCTTTTGATGAGCTTACGAATTTCTCAAACAATTTATCCTCAATAGATTTATCAATCCCTTTTCCTGTGTCTGATACAGAAACTACTACGACATCGCTGCTGCAACTGCAGCCGTTGTTATTGTTTTTGTTATTCTTGCTTGAGCTGGTAGCAATAGAAGAATGATGCAAAGATGATGACACTTCAGCCGATATCACAATTCTTCCTTCATTGGTATACTTCATTGCATTATCTAACAGGTTGAACAATACCTGGGAGATTTTAGTTTTATCACACATAACAGTTGTTCCTGTCAATAATGACAACTGCTTATCATTGCTCGTATGATTATCATTATCATTATTATTATTATTATTATAGATATTTGTGTCTGTTATATTATTGGTTTCCAAATCAAACAATATTTGAACATCACTTTTTTGCTTGATAGTGGAATATTTTAATCGTATATCCTCTATTACAGAGGAAATTAACAAAATAATATTTACTGGCTGCAAGTTCAAAATAAATCTACCAGACTCAATCTTATCTAATTGCAGCAAATCCTCCGAGAGTGTATGTAATCTATTTGCATTTCGGCTAATCATGCTCAGTTCGTCTTTCACTTGATCATTTATTCCTTCTAATTTCTCTTCTAGTAGATCTACACAGCCAAGTATAGGCTGTATTGGAGTTCGCAGTTCATGAGCTGCAATATTGATAAAATCTTTTTGTATTTTATTATTAGTTTTTAACTGTTCATTTGCTAATGCAAGCTGCGTATTCGTTGACTCTAATTCTCTATTTGCTATCTCTAAGCGCTTAGTTGATCCTCTTACTTGCTCATGCAATTCTGTTTCTTTCCAGAGTGTATCAAACATTGCAGCATAAGACAGAACAGTTGACCTGCTATTTGAGTAGGTTGATAATCCTATTATTTTATTAAATGGAATTATTATTTTTTCTTTCTCTTGTTTTTCTGAAACTTTGTCGTATCTTTCTTCTTCTTCTTCTAACTCTTCTTTATCACCGTCCCTCTTATCTTCTTCTTTTATCTCCATAACCAAGCATTCTTTTCTGTCAACTATCAAAGTCTTGGTTCGAACATCAGAATTATAAGTAAAATAGCGTGCTTCAAAACCATCTATTTTGTTGTCTAATTTTTGCGCCTCATTTTGAGCATATCTAACCCCTTTGGGTAATAGGATTCTGATACTGACAGAGTTATTTTTTAATACTGAATCTTTTAATGCTTGTATGATTCCTATTCTCTCTTGAATACGATAAACGTTTACAGATGAGAATATGATATCTATTTTATGCATCGCTGAGGCTATTAATTCAAACTCTAATTCTACTACTTTTTTCGCATCATCTCGAATAATGTCTATTGTTTGTGATGATGATGATGGTCTTTGTCTATGTTTCTGGCTGTCCCTAATACTGGATGAAATTGGTAGTATTCAACATACCTACCGTTACCACGATATACATCTTTTGATTCATTAAACATACTATAGCCGATTACTTAACTGTATGCCTAAAATAAATTACACTAACCATAGATTATAGGATATGTATTTAATCCTCTCTGAATTTCCTGGTTCTATCCTTAATCTATAACCATAATCATCCCCATTTCATAAATATCTTACATGCTTGACATAGCATTGTCCATACATTTTCTCAAACTATACTCTAATCAATGTATCAATTTATCTCTATTTGGTAAAATATATTTCATATTATACAAATGTATGTTCCTTGTCAATATTGTTCTAGGGCAAAAGCTAAACATACTCATCATTTCCAATTATGACATTATGAAAGATAACAAAATAATTGTAGGAAGAGGAGGAAACAGAAGAGTAAAAGTAAACATAGAAGAAGATCTGTAGATGATTTCCGCATTTTTATATCCACTGATAAAATTTAATGATTTGTATTGTTGTACCTCGCGCTCCATTTGGTTGATATCGGTTTCATGAATAATGACGCCTGAAATTACATAGTATGAAGTATTATCTTTTACACTCGGACTGCCCGAATCATCTACATATAATATATACAACTATCAGGATAAAGTTGGATTCATTTTAAAAAGTCAGTGTTGAGTTATGGAATGCATCAAGTCACCAGAACTTAAATTAGCTTAATCTTTTCATTTTATAGCGACGTTCAAAGGTTCTGACAAGTTTTGTAGCATAATTACTAATACTACTATTACTACTACTGATGCTCCCAACATCACTGGTGCCTCTCCAAGTACATCATTATTTTGCACTATACTGTTTTGTTTTCACTCCACTTGGCTTTTTGTTCTTTCACAGATCTTACAAATATAATGATCGCCCCGCATTAGTCTGTAGTAGGTTGGATGTGTCATCATCATCTATAATATAAGTAAGTAGAACGATTGGTAAAGAAATTGAGTAATCGCAAAGATATCAATCCAAACAACGTACAGATAGGTGACAGGATTAGACTAATCCATACACATGATGTCCATGCAGATGTTAAAGACGATGATACTGGTACAGTACTTGGATTGTCGACTGTACCTAAAGGAAGTCAGAGTAATGAATTAGATTTAATCATATGGATTGAATGGGATCATAATAAAAGCAGAATAGCATTAACTCAAGGTGTTGATCAATATGAAATTATTGAAAAAGCCAGATAATGATTCCTGGATAGTTTGAAAATCGGATTGCCTCCCTTTCTGAAAGGCCTAGTTGGATGGCTACCTTTTTGCCTTTGTATTACAAAAGAAAGTGTAAGAGCATTTTCAACTATATCCTTTCATTTGCGAAATACTACTTCTAGTATCCCATTTCTATATGTAGATCTACCTGAAGCAATATCTATGTCTGATGGTATATCGACAACATGATGATACTTTCTCTCTTGAATATTAGCAGAGAGACTAGTAATTCCATTTCCCGATTCCATGACGATGACATTTTTGATCTTGCTACCTTAGACTTTATTAGACTTGATACCAATTTTCAGCTTTTATTAGATTTTATTGTATTTTATTGCTAAAATGATTAAACCTATAGTAATGGCGCTAGAAGTTTTATAGGTACTACTACAATTGCAATTATCACCATTAACAGTATCAATCCTATAATTATTCTCCAATTCTAACAGGCTACCAAATCTACTATAACTACTTCAGTCCACATGAAGGACTAAACGGAAAAACACCTGCTGAGGTTTGTGGAATAATGATTGAGGGAGACAATAAGTGGAAGACATTAGTTGAGAATGCTAAACAGAAGTCGCGCTCCTGATTAT
>JBEVTH010000257.1:0-3545 GCA_041156085.1 Candidatus Nitrososphaera maunauluensis | reverse complement strand
TAGGATCGATAGCTAAGGCTTTACCTTGCAAGAAGACAGGTTTAAAATGCCGAATCAAATGAAGAACTCAAACTGCTATATGAAGAACAAATATGTCAGGCAATAGGCTGTATGAATCATATATTACTTTTTCGATTGACATTGTATATTAACACAGAATATCCAGGAATTTTTACCTTGGCCACCATAGGTACTCTTAACTACGGGCCATCTGCATACAGAGCAGATTTTATCCATAATTCTTATTGAACCCTTCTGAGGTAGCGGAGAAGTTGCCTTACAAGTACCCGATACATAATTAGAACATCCTATGAATCTCTTTTGTGTTACATTTGACTTTATAATTTTCAATTCTCCTTTGTTACAAACAGGACATTTTCCTAGCACGACCTGTTGTTTATTGAGTGTAATTAGTACAGCGTCAGTTATTTGCTGACCTATTTCCATTTCCTTTTCCTTGAAAGTAACAATTGCTTTTTTTAATGTATTGATTGCAGCGTCTATTATAACTGGACTTTTGGCCTTGCCCACCTCAATTTCTTCCAGTTGTTCTTCCATAGATCTGGTGAGATTTGTAGATACTATGTTTGGTATATACTTGCGCATCGATTGTATTATTTCAAAACCGATGTCAGTAGCTTCAATTCCGGTACTTATTATTCCTCTAGTATTTCCTTTCCGGTAAGTACTACTACTAATGTAATTTCTTTTAAAAAGTGTCTCGATAATTTCTGATCTTGTTGCTTTAGTCCCTATCTTTTCCTTTTCCATTTTCTCTAAAAGGCTGGCCTGGCTAAATCGAACAGGAAGCTGGGTGAAATTCGTATTCATTATTATAGCAACATTCTTCAATATGTCACCATTACGCAGAAAGGGTAGGTAAGTTTGAATCCCTAATACAGCTCTATCAATATATGGTTTGTAAAAACTCATCCATCCTTCATAGAGCATTTTCTTCGCGTCAGCATTGAAAATATGTTTATCTTTGACTAAAATCGTAATTGTTCTATGCTGAATTATAGCCGAGTCACCAAACGTTGCTAAGAACCGTTTGATAATGAGATCAAGTAATTTGATTTCTACATCTTGAAGTGTACGTTTTGGTTTCTGACCTGTTGGGTAAATTGCGGGATGTGCTGGATCCGTTTTGGGACCTTCATTTGGTGATAGATGAGCCTTTACAAGCAGCTTTAATGCCAAGATGCTATAGGGAGTTCCCCCGTCAGTAGAAAGAACAATGTTGGAGAGACATGAGATAACTTTCTTGTAATTTATCGATTTTGGGAGCCTTTGGCTAGACGTCCTTGGGTAGGAAATTAGCGCGTCAAGGTATAATTTCTCTGCTATTGTTAGAGTGTAACTAGGAGAAAATTTGAATACTCTGTATGCTTCTTTCTGTAGATCTCCTAGGCTAAAAGGACTTGGTGCCTTGGATGCAACCTTTTCATCTTTAATACTCGTAATCTTGCCATCTTGATCAGTGCATTCATTAACTGTTGAAGTAGCTTGAGATTGTCTTCTTATTTTATGCTGATAATATTGTGCCTTAATTCTTTGTCCATTTTTTTCAAATTCTCCCAGGATATTCCAGAACGGATCAGGGACGTGGTTTCGGATTTCAATCTCTCTGTCTACTACAAAGGCAAGAGAAGGACCCTGAACCCTGCCTATTGACAGGTTACAAAACGTCTTACCATCATTACTGGACATATAAGACTGCGTGAGTGCTCTCGACAAGTTAATTCCATAAATAAAATCAATCATATGGCGGGTTCTTCCAGCTTCAGCTAATCCTTTGTTGGGCTTTACCAGATTATCAAATGATTTTCTTATGTCTTCGTCTGTGAGAGTTGAAAATTTAGCCCTTAACGAACTTTCATATTTGTTATTACAGGCATATTCTAGAATATTGTAACCGATTACTTCTCCTTCCTGATCATAGTCACAAGCATGTACAAACCTTGTGGCTTTTTGTGAAAGCATAGATATTCCTTTTATAATCCCGGTTTTTGAAGATGTGTTGAAGTGGCCAGTTCCATTCTTCTTGAGTGGCCTCCATGCAACATTAAATACAGGATAGATGCTCCGGTTGCCTTTAATATCCATTAATACGTACAGGTGACCCACTGCAGAACATACAACAAAGCGATGATTAGTACTATCTGTAACGGAAAAAACTGGCGGAAGGTCTCCTGTTCTCTTTCCTGTCGCTGATCCAGATATTTTTTTGATCCTTGAGGATCCTAAAGCTTGCGCTATTCGTAATGCAGCAGCAGGTTTTTCACAAACAACCAGGTCGTATGGAGGTTCAACGCTGTAGCTTAATCTCAAATCTATTTCTTGTTGCTTATTCTAGATATGTATTTAATTTCCCAAATGACATTTATTATAGATGTAAATATGAACAATCATGAAGCATAATGCTGTTATTTAACATTGGTAATATTATTTATAAACTTTCTTGCTTTCTCAGTTACATTTCTTATTGAGGCAGTACTAGGTGTTATTCCCAACTTTTTTGCACCTTTAAAGACTCCTGAAATAAATGCTTGCCATCCAATTCCAATAATTGCCAAAATTATTATAGCGATTACTATCCATGTAATTAATCCCATACCAAGGTTATAAGGATCTCATGTATTTTATAATTTCTAGCTTTGCGCATCAATCATATCATATTTACAAGTTGGGTATTGAAAAGGAGTTGAAGAGTAGTGAATAATAGTAATAATAATAGATCATTAACCAGGTCTGAGCTTATCAAGAATTTCCCATTTCCATCCAAGCGTTATAATCAGGAAAAGGTACTAAATGAGATCTGTAATGCATTCAATTCAGGTTACAAATATATCATATTAGAGGCACCTACTGGCTTTGGAAAAAGTCCTGTAGCGTTAGCAGTTGCGCTGTCATTGGGTTCAAGCTATATATGTACTGCTACAAAGGATTTGCAGACGCAATATTCAAGGGATTTTCCATATCTCAAAGTGGCAAAAGGAAAAAACAACTTTCCTTGTTTGGTAAAAGAAGATTTTATCAGAAATGGCACTTATCGATGCGGAAGCTGTGCATCAAGTGATGTAGCAAATGAATGCCATCATACAACCGTTGAATATGGCCCTTGCATGACAGATGATTCCTTCAGGGATAGTGGCTGCAAATATAGAACATTTACAAAGGATTATAAACTAAACAAAAAGGGAACGAAAGAAGAACAAGTATTTATTGATAGCAATGTTCAAAAACATCTTCAAAAGGAATATTCACAATGGTTGCCCATACAGACCTTAAAGGAGCAAAAGGAATGGAGGCCGTGCGAGTACTTTGACCAGCTGAATATGGCACTGACTTCAAGTCATTCCATATTCAATTATTCTATTTTCCTGTCACTTTTACCATACAAGAAAAGTCTGCCTGAAAAAGACCTACTTGTATTAGATGAAGGGCATCTATTAGAAACAGAGATTGTAAAGTATAGAGGGCTGACAATATCCAAAAGAAGATGGAAAAGATACATTCATCATTTGAAGATTATAGATTATGGC
>JBEVTH010000256.1:0-3554 GCA_041156085.1 Candidatus Nitrososphaera maunauluensis | reverse complement strand
GAGCGACAAAAATATATCTCCATTAGGTGTAGGTCACATGGAATTAATAATAATAGCAAGTTTATATGCAAAACTTCTCTAAAAGAAAAAAGGTGTATTTATTATCTCCATTCATTCTAGTAACTTTTCAACTTGTTTTTCGCATTTTGTAGATACCTGTGAAAAAATACGAGCAACTAACAGTAAGAATATGAAAGTAAATATCCTTTCTGACTATCTCTATTCTTTAAATGATGATGAAGAATCTTTACCTATTGCTGTTCTCTTCTTTTCTAGTAGAATATTTCCACAGGGTTCAAAATTTGTGATGAATATAGGATACAGTACAATAATACAAGTACTTTCCGAAATAGCTTCTCTAGATTCAAATCAAATTCAGAGGATATACTTAGAATATGGGGATATAGGAGCATTATCTGAGTATGCAGTATCCAAGAAGGCTATGGTTTCACTTTTCCAACAACAACCTTTAACGTTATCATCAGTATATGGCCGCCTTAAGAAAATTGCAGATACTATAGGCTCTGGTTCTAGTAAAGATAAGAAAGGCATCTTAAAAGGACTACTCATAGACAGTTCGCCACTTGAAGCAAAATATCTGATAAAAATCATAAACGGAGAATTAAGGATTGGTTTAACAGAAGGTCTGGTTGAAATTGCAATATCAAAAGTATTCCATCAGGATCTTAAAGATGTTAGAAATGCAATGCTCGTTTCAGGAGATATCTCTAAGGTAGTATTGTTGGCAAAGAAAAACTTGCTGCATACTGCGCTAATCAAACCACTTACACCTATAAGCTACATGTTAGCAGATGTGATGTTCACGGCAGAAGAGATAATCAATTATTATCAAAAACCTTTGATTTGCGAATTCAAATATGATGGCATACGAGCGCAAATGCACAAGTCTGGACAACAAATTAGACTATTTTCTCGAAAGCTTTCCGATGTCACTAACGCATTTCCAGAATTAGCTAATGCTGCATTGGACACAAAACTGTTGTCATCAAAATCATTGTTGGATATAGAAGATTTTATTTTGGATGGAGAAGTAATGGCTTTTCAAAATGGCAAACCACTTCATTTCCAAGAACTCCAAAAAAGGCTTCACAAAAAGAATCTGACAGAACAAATCATGGCAGAAACACCGCTTGTATATGTAGTATTTGATATCATGTATTTCAATGGAGAAAGTCTAATCAAAAAATCGATTAAAGAAAGAAAAGAAATTCTTTCAAATATATCTTTTAAAGAACCTATCGTTAACTCAATATACAAGCTTGTAAATTCAGAAGAAGAGATCATTGCAATGTTTGAAAAAAGCAGAGATATTGGTCACGAAGGATTGGTACTAAAAGATCCAGATTCTCATTATCACCCTGGGAAAAGAGGAAAATATTGGGTAAAGCTCAAAAAAGAATTAGATACAATCGATGCAGTTATTGTAATTGCTGAATATGGGCACGGAAAGAGGGCAGGCGTGTTATCTGATTATACATTTGCAGTAATAGATGATGATAGTAATAATAACAATAATAATAGCATTAGTAATTTAAGAACAATTGGTAAGGCATATTCTGGATTAACTGATGATGAGATAAATCAGATGACAAAAAGGTTAAAATCAATTATGATAAAAGATGAGGGTATTAGAATGATAGTAAAGCCAGAAATAGTTTTGGAGGTTGCATTTGACAGTATCCAAAAAAGCAATAGACACAATAGTGGTTTTGCATTGCGTTTTCCCAGAATAAAGAATATACGTGAAGATAAAAATGTCTTAGATATAGATTCGCTGCAAAAAGTCAAACAAATCTATGAAAAGCAGACTTATATAATGAGTAAAATAACTAAACAGGCTCCTTGATTTAACAATAATTTTTCATAGATTCAATATGCACTATCCGTAGTTCTTTATGGCGGTATTCAAATACAGGCCGTCAGATATTCTGTCCTATGTGGAATACTGTATATAGCACTCACTATATAGGGTCATATGTATGATTTTGTCGCTATGCTACGGGATTCTTACAATCGTAAATAATTAGGATGGTAGTGGAGTTATGATGTCAGGGTTTTTTGGTGGTAGTGTACAGCATTAACGATGCGTTATTCTCTTCTCTCTATAAATAACTAACAATTCTAATAAGAATCCTGCAATTGACGATGATCCAATAGTTAAGGCAGTTTCTAGAATAACCTTGGTATTATGATGTTCAAAAGCCTCTTTATAAAAATCTTCATTAAGACCATGAGCTAGTAGTGCAACAGATACAATACCTGCAACTATTAATGCACTTAAAATGGTGTTTAATGTAAGAATTCTTATCTTCCCTCTATTTACCTGGACTTGACCAAGATGTCCCAGATTCTTTTCTATGAGGGATATATCTTCATCATCAAATACAACTCCTGAGACATCTAGTGTAGCAATATCTCTAATAGGCGTCTTAACGTCATGGAACTCGACAATGTAAATCAATTTATTTGGTAAGAGGAATTCCTTAACTCTTTGAACATTATCTTGATTACATACTATCTTTATATGCACTGGAATATGCATCCATCACAACAAAAACAATCTCAGTATAATAATGAACTCCCTATCTCATGGTTGACAGAACGCACTCCATCTATCTTCCTGATATTTCTTTCAACCTGTTGAATTTGGTCTTTATTACCGCTTACATCAATTATCACATCTGGGTCTTCCTTGGATTTCTTTTCTACTCTAAATACAAAGGTGACAGCCTCCATTTTCTCAGATTGTTGTATAACACTACTACACGAGCTACCACTGCAATTTACTAATAAAGTGCCAGATAATTTATTATTATTATCCATATGTGGATATTCTAATTATTATTATTGCATTCTTGAGGATTTATAACTTTGGTCTATATCTATGCCACGTATATCATCAACATCAATTAAAAATAAAATTTGGCTCCTTAACTTTATCATCACATATTAGTTATCTTTTCCAACTTTTTCAAAAATGAAAAGTTCCTTGCCATATCATGTCGAGGAGAACTGGCCATCATAATATTCGATGGATATCATAGATATCATGCCTGTAAGGAATTAGGAATCAGGCCAAAAATTCGAGTAATCAGTTTTAGCTACAAATTAGAAGAAAGATTATGTCATATAATATAAAATTTGGATTAGCTATCCCACTAGGTTGGAGAGGAGGCGATTTCCCATTAGAACAGGAAAATAATCCTGTTAGCCAATATGAATTCTCAAAAGTCTATTGCAACAACAGCTGATAACTTGAACTTTGATTCGATCTATGCTTATGATCATCTCATTCCTCATTATAAGGACGATATAGAAAAAAATAGGTTTTCTTTTTCTGCTTGCGAATATGATTGGCGGCCTTGTATACTTTTGGTTTAGTGTGCCAAGCCTAGGAGCGATTTTTAAGTCAGCTTGTACTTCCGTAGAGAAAGAATGTGCAAAAAATTCCTGCAATATATGGCGTAGACCTAAAACACCGGCTCTGTTCATTTAACAGCAGAATAGGTAATACTTTGGTTATGCATATCAAT
>JBEVTH010000255.1:0-3610 GCA_041156085.1 Candidatus Nitrososphaera maunauluensis | reverse complement strand
CCTTGGATATGACCATAAGAGCAGATATTTGTATATCAAAAAAAGGTCAAATTGACTTCTACTCATTCTTTTATCGAACAAGTTATTGAATTGTTCCAAGGTTTATCAAAATATAATGAAATGAAATGAAACGTCGTCGAGATGAAATAGAAATAATTGCTGCAATATTGAAGTCTATTATAAACAAGAAAAATCATAAAGCTACGAAGTCAAAAATCATGTATGGCTCTTATCTATCTTATGCTCAGCTTGTTGAATATCTTTCACTTCTAATAGAAAAAGAATTGATAGAATATCAAAAGTCAGTGTAATGTTTGCTTTTACTAGAAAAAATGGAGGACTGAATAATTTATGTCAGGTTTACACATACTTGTAATCTCATTGTCTGTTATGATACTTGTGTCAACAGCTGTAACAGCAACACCATCATGGGCGATTTTGTTAAACACTAATAATAATATCAAATTAGCTAAAAAAAATATCTCTGGCAATGAACCAAAATTTTCTCATAAATTGGGTGATGCTAGTTCTCGAAGCATCAATAATCATAATAATAATATCAAATCAAAGAGTAGCATTTCTACTAAAAAAGAGGTTTCGCCCAAATTAGGCGGACATAGCGGTGCTACCGCCAAGAGGCCTAATATCGCGCTTATTAAGCCCACATTTACGGCGGCGGCATATGACAATGCATTTTACAAATTCTTTCTATTATTCGCTCATACCCTGCCAGGAACGAATGTGACAACTCATCTTGATCTACTGTCAAATAAAATACCGAAGCAGTTAACACCATCAGCATCTTCACTTTCGATGTCTTTCTTACCGCATTATTTGAAAAAGTTGCTTCCACAATCCAACATTAATGTATTGACAGATGCTGACGTGGATAATGGTTCTCCTATATTTATGAAAAACGGAATAACTAATAACATAAACAACATATATGATATCCTAATAATAGGTCATCAAGAGTATGTCACACAAAGAGAATATGATAATCTAAAACAATTTGTAGCAAATGGTGGTATATTAATTGTATTAGATGGGAATGTATTCTATGCACAAGTAAAATATGACAGGAACACTGACTTGGTAACATTAGTCAAAGGTCATGGCTGGGCATTTAATGGTAAATCTGCTTGGAAGAGTGTTAGTGAAAGATGGAAACAAGAGACTTCTCAATGGATTGGTAGCAACTACCTTTGCTATTCCTGCAAAATCATATTTCTAAACAATCCTTTTGGATATAAACATCATGAAGAACAGTATATTACGAATACAAAGGCTAAGATTTTGATGAATTATGATGCAAAGGTAATAATAACATCGAATAAAAAAACAAGGATATCCCAAGTACCTATAGCACAACCTGTGATTGCAACATACCAACTGAATTACCAAAGGGGAAAAGTAATAGTAATTGGACTTTTTTCAAGCGATATAATATCGAATAACAAATTTGACAAATTCTTTGATGGATTGCTACTACTACAGCATCCGCTCTAAGACTACAGACGAGGATGCGGTCCCTCCATCCCTCTCACCTTACAGCCTTGCTTTTTAAAAAGGAGAACTGAATTTCACGACATGATGAGTCTTTTCCCCAATGAGGACACACTTACCAAAGAAATAGAATCATGGAAGTGCTTTGCGGATAGTTTGAAGTCGGACGAATACAGAGAAATGTTCAACAAAATGTTAAATGACTGTTACAAATACGCTACCGCAATTAATGCTAAAGGTCAACCTTTTCCTACTGAGCTATTGCTTATGTCTCTGCTGCTATCACAACATAAGATGATTGACTGGTTAACGACCCAAATATCAGATCATAAAGTTATAAAGGTTGGTTAGATAATAGTATGACTTGACGCCTTATTCTGAGTCATAATCGAATGTGATTAAACATGAGAATAAAGGTAAAAGTGTATCTGGCTTCTTTTCTCCACACCTGCGACAATTACAAAAATAAATTCATTCAAGTATATGGACATGGTTCCCCTCCTTCCTACGAAGTTATAAAACTTAAATCTTAAGACAATATTCTATCTTTTAATGACTTTGAGCCTGAATTGTAAGGATGCTGGAGACCCAGTATGCACACATACAATGTATGGTGAGACTGAAGATGAGCTAATTGAAAATGCAAGATTACACGGTATGCAAGTTCATGGCTACACAGAGGAGGACTGGAGAAAGGAAATAGCTAGCAACTTTGAACATTTCCGCAAACATATCAAAACTACCTAATATCATTTCAAATTACATGACAGCTGTTTTTCATCCCATCTACAGACAGTAGTAATATACTATTATAACAAAATAAGAGAAGCACAAATTTCTCTATCATTTAATTTTCAAGCGATAATTCTTAATATTGAATAGGCTTTCTTGGAAAGATGATAATGGCACATTTCTACAAATAATTTATCGTTTACAAATCAAGAATAAAAAAGATTGAATACCTGCCAGTATAGAATATAGAATATCGTAAGGTTGTTGTAATTATCAACTATGGAACATGTTTAGCTGGCTATAGAGACCGAGCACAGAGTTGCCGCAAATAGAGGAACAACGCCTTTAATGTTGATTGCAACTACGAATAAAATTGCAACTACAAGCTAAACTGTCGAATGGAACGTCAAATGGAATTGGATAATATCTTACCTCATGTGTCCAGTTATTTGTCCAACTACTGGCGGCTCCACCGTCACCACGAGTACCAGTGGCGGATCCACTGCCGCCACTATGTTCTGCAGGATGAGTGGTTGGTATTGACGTACCATGTGCTCCTACTGTAGTATTTGTTCCTGTCATATTCCCGGCTGCTCCCGTCATATCCGATCCTGCGGTCAGACTCCTAGCATCATAACTTATTTAATGATGTGCAATGTATTAATTAAAATTGTCTCTCGCTTCTTTCCAACCAGCGGCTACTATAAGTGCAGATATGCATTAAAAGATAATTAGGACATATTGTTATATGCCAAACCCTAATTAAATACGTGCATCTTGTATTTTTAGTGTTTAATGCTTTCTCAATGTTCCAATAGATTATGATAATTTAATATATACTCACTCTGAAAATCCTTCCTGCATGTTTACATTCCCATCTTGGTTCTTTTCTCACAGCTGTGGAATGTTGTTCTGCAGTAGACATTCAATAATCAATACTTAATCGCAATAGTTAAGGTTTTAACATCCTTATCAACAATTTTCATAAAATCGTGTCTGCTTTACAAGATAAGACTAATGGTATATCAATAGTTGTTGTTGTATTTGTAATCGCATCATTAGCTTTAGGTTGATGTTTTCTTTGAGAAAAGCGCACAGCAGTAAATATTATTTTAAGAATTCTAATTTTCGAGTGCTAGCACAAGTAGAATCCTTTTGCTTTTGTATCATTATTATAATTATCATTTTTACGAATTGTTTTAACTGTTTAACAAGGCTTTCATCTTTACTGCTTCATTAGTGGGCATTGTTTGGATATCACTTCTTTAGTGCAAATACGTTGTACGTTGGTTATGACTTGCCCGTATTCCATGGGGGCCCTGCATAAAGCCTGGAAAAAGTATTTAATTCTCAAAAATATGTTATAATAAAT
>JBEVTH010000254.1:0-3616 GCA_041156085.1 Candidatus Nitrososphaera maunauluensis | reverse complement strand
TACCTAATAGATCTAGTGATAACCGTAATCAGAGCAGGCAATTACATATGGAATATACAATCTCTGCATGCAAATCCCTTTTCTTAGGTCTATTTCAAGCATTGTTACATTGAAGAGACTGTAACTGGTTGAACTTTCACATTTTTCGTAAAATAATTATGGTTTTTTCCATCTAATATTTTCATTATTTTTACTTGACATCTATATTTTTTGAATTTAGGCCATTAGTAAAAAAAATTGTCAATGTGAAATATAAGTAAATATGTTTTTTACTACTGATCAATGTATCCAACATCAGTAAAAAATGCCGTCAAACGGTTTACAAATTCATTCTCTCGATTTATACTATACATGATATTCGCAAGCTTACTCTCATTTACCCAGCCTATTTTTCTTAGGTCGTCAAGATTGCGTTTGATATCTTCCCTCTTTAAGTGAGTTTTTTTGTGAAGTGTATAGATAGTTATCATCCTGGCTTCTTCTGCTAAAGCTTTCATTATCTTGACCTTGCCTATGCTGCCAAGTCCAGTTTCTATTATGTCTTTGTTGGTTATTTTTCTCTCACTAATCATCTTTACGATCACCTTTAATTTGTTTTTGAAGTATAGGTTCAAGCTCTTGTAAAGAAGCTCCATGTATTCCGATTTCTTTTAGCGATCGAATCTCAATCAGCTTTCTTACTTGTAGATCATGAAGATTATCTTCTATATCGAATTTTTTTAATTTAAATTCTTCAGTCAGTTCTATGACACGGAGACGGATTTCTTTGAGTTCAACATAATGCTTCTTCTTAGCGCGTAGGGTTCTGATCAATGCCATTAAAGTAAATATCTGGTTTTTTGGTAGCTCTTCGATCTCTTCAGTTGTTATGGATGGGTGAATTTGACCATGAACCTTTCGAATATGATCCAAATTTAATCTGCTTGTTCCTTGCGATTCTGCAAGATTTCCTGCATAAAGAAGAAGATCGAGGGCATATCTAATATCACTATTAACGGCTGGCGAGGTAGTGATTTTTGATATTTCATCAATGATGTCCGATCCAATAGCTTTTGAGTTAAATGCTTCTGAACATCGGCTTGCTAGTATATCACTGATTTGTTTGAGTGAATATTTTGGAAATTCCATAGGCACTTTACCTAAAGTGCTTAACTCTGCTTGATCAAGTCTATTGTAGAATTCTGTGCTCCTTGCAATAAATATTACACCTTTTATATTACATGGGTTGTCAGGATCAAATTCATTAAGGCGAGTAAGATCATATATAATTCCGCTATCCTTCGCAATCTTGATTAAATAGTCAATTTCATCAAGAATAATCAATGCATGTATCTTGTTTTCATACAAATAACGCAACAGATATCTTAACATCTCTTCTGCGCTTAGACCTTGCGCAGGCAGCTCAGGAGCGATCCGTTCTAATAACAATCTATAAACTGCATATTTGTTTCCACCTTGTAATTTTAGATTCACATAAGCTGTTTTCATTCTTAATCTGTTGCTAATAAAATTGCCCTCTAGTAGTTTAGAGAATTTTAAAATAGTAGAAGTTTTGCCAATGCCCGCTGGACCAACAATTTGCAGTACTGCGAATGGAAATTTATCTGGATTTAAATAAGATTCTTTAAAGATATATTGAATTTGATCAATTTGTTTCTCGCGATGTGGAAGGTCGGACGGTATGTATCTAGGTGACAATTTCGATCTGTCGCGGAATATGGAACTTTCAGACATTTTATAGGATAATAATTTCATCAAGGAATTATATTAAAAGTATCCTACAGCATATGGTGAATCTCATAGTAAAAGATGTTGTACGTTGATTTTCATTATTTAATTTTTAGCATGACTATAATGGATTCAAACTGTCACAATTAGAACACAATTATAATCTACCTTTTATAAGATAATAAAAATGCAATTCCAACCTTAGCATTCTCCTTTTTTTGGGGTTATGGTAAAAGGTCTTGTTTTAAATTCAATACCGTCAACGTAGCCCATTTTAGCCGATGTTCTAAGCAGTCCTTGAGCGTTGCTGAAATCTTGTATATTTGTCATTTTGTATGAAAGATAACTCATTTTGTGAAAGTTTTCTCTTGCTGTGTCTTATATCCAACCAAAAACTGCTCAATTGGCAAAGAATATAGAAGATGAATTAGGAGTTGTTATTCGTCATCGTGACAATTTAATATATCTTTAGACTTCTGGATCTACATCTGGATTATCATCTCCATCCATATCATGCTCAGCAGACTTCATTCGTTCATATTCTGTTTCATCTTTACTTTCTACCGCTTCTGATGTTATTGCGGTTTCTACTGGTTTTTCATCTTCTGGTTTAACTATTGCCTCATCGGGCACTTTTGGGAAAGGCTTTTTGTTATTCTTATTGTCGGTCATGACTAATTTAATATATGTATAATAAGATTTATGACAATTATCATATATATGCTAGAGTACAAAAAAATACATGGGTAATAGTAGTGACGATTTACCAGACAAAGAGTTAGAGGACACAAAACACCAAGTAGATTTTTTGTTGAACCAAGCTAATGATCTTATGGAATCAGTACAAGATAATGATAATAATAATATGAATAACACTCAAAAGAAAAATAGCAGCTTTATTCAGAATATAGTTTATAACAAATTGAGTGAGGCAAAAAAGGAACAAGGTATGTTATTATTGGGTAGAATTATATCAGCACAACAAACATACATAGAATTACTGGAACACAAGATCAGAAAATAAAGAAATAAGACATTTTTTGTTGTTTATATTCCTTAACATATAGTATCTAAAAAAGCAATACAACACTGGGTTTGCATAATAGTTAGTTGTTACTGTGAGCAAAAAAGACAAGGAATATCGGAATGAAGAGGACTATGAGGAATGTAGTTTCATGCATACACACCATTTCCAAATTTATCATATCCGTATATACCTATGGCGAGGAAGAATCGATAAAGTTGTTGTAGTCTACTGTATTAGAGGAAATGACAGATACCAATTGGGATTGTGCCAAGTGCTACGCCTCTATCTTTTAATGTCTCTTTGCCTGCTAACGGAGAATCTGCTAAATTGCATATGTTGGAAATCTAAAGATCGATTTTGTCAATCTTACAATGGGATTGAGGATCGGTGCCGACACCGTCTACAAAGTTAAATTCACAAGTCATCTTATTCATTTCCATTAATTTCTTGTTTGGCCACCGGCTATACCTGGATGGATAAAGAGTATTTCTTTATCATAATAATAGTCAAGTAATATATCATCTTCTCAACAACTGGTGTTCTTGTCTTGATGTATGCCATTTCTTGTTATTATTCATGTATTTCCTTACACGATGATTGTATTCCTTTACACATCGAGTTAGAACAATAACCTAGATAGAATAATAATATCTTTATTATGGCGGGCTAGGTGTTCCGTGAAGACATCTCCATATTGTAGGTTGTCAAACTAACTCTGTTTTAGGCTCCATGCCTGGGATGGATAGAAATAGTGAGGACTATACGTAACCCAGAAATTCATAACAAGCCCGATATTTATCAAAAATCCAATTGGATTGGATATTACTATTTTAGATTTTAGTAGTGCTGGGATCATTTATT
>JBEVTH010000253.1:0-3654 GCA_041156085.1 Candidatus Nitrososphaera maunauluensis | reverse complement strand
TCTTTCGCGATGTTCGGGTTTTCAAGTATATGATAATATCTATTTCTGGGCTACAATTATTGTGATAGGAAATGTAAAATGAATCGTGTTCTCTTCATTATTATAATAATAACTTCCAACACCTAATGTATTATTGCGTACATCTTCTTTAAACAGCTGGCGAATTTTATCTACATCGCCTGGGTTTGGAAATGATGCTTGTTGTAATATCTTTTCTAATTCCACATCTAGTTTATGTAGACGAATACAGGCAGGTCATGGAAGTTATCTTGTTGGCTTGAAATATTGTTCAAGTTGTGAGGTTTACTTATACCATGATGGAACTTTTTATAGCTGCTGTGGTCGTCAGTTAAGGACAAGACCAAATAATAAAAAAGGTAAAGAAAGGCTTAGGCTTAGACAGTGGAAAAAATGATCTCTGACATATCTAAAGAGAAAAGTGTTAAGCACCTGGTCAATAATAAAGGCACAGGAATCTAGAATAGTAGCCATGTAAGAAATCAACACTCATCATTAAAAAAATGAATCTTAGTGTAGGTAAGATTCCCATTAGTCGTGATTTGCTTTGCATCATTTACTTCAACATGATTTAGTTTTGGAATCACCTAAGTTCTTTTATCTAATATTTCACAGATCATACACTCTAATGATTTTGGCCCTTTTCCATCCCTAAGGGTTCATAGTTTGGTGTTACCTTCCAGGCACATTGAAACACTGCGCGCCTATTGCCACGTTACAACCCTGATGTTTTACTAGTAGATCTAACTCTGAAATCAGACAGGTTTGATTGTTTGGAAGAGCAAATATGGTATTGAACAAAAACTAAGGTTGGGATAATAACAACAATTATTGATGCAACGAAAGATGTGTCAAATGGTGTCTTGATGCTTGTTATAGTTGGTGGGGGCAACGAACCAGTAAAACAATTCAACTATCATATGACTAAAAAGGAACGTCAAGAGCAATTGAAAAAGTTGGAGGATAAAGCCACTTCGTTTCTCAATGCCAAGAACAAAGAAGACCCCTATTTTGCCAAATATGTGTTCTTTGACAAGCAGCTTAAATGGTTATACCATACGAACGATCGAAAAACAGGGAAAGACATAATGTGTCCATACTATTGGGACTGCTTTGCAATGATCAAAAGAGAAAGAGATGAACGCGAGGACAGCATAGGTACAAGCAACCAATGATCGCTTGGATATGGATGATGGAGATGGTGAAGGATGCGACCTTCTCCAAAACACTTCTTAGAGTTCTAAGGACATGACGCTAGGCCTGCAGCAACAATATACTTTATAATAAGAATAAGAGTACACGAAGAATGATTAGATGCAAAGATGTAATAGTCCTATATTAATGAAAAATGTCAATATAAAACAACAGTTTAAAAAAGTAATCTCATTCTTTGCTATAGTATGGCTATTGTCCATGACAAGCATTGTAGTTTTACCTATAGGAAAAGTGCATGCAATAACGTCATTACCAGTGGTACCACATAGTATTAACAACTCCATAACAACCAGTTTAGGAATAGCAGCCAGTCCTTTCTATGAGTCATATTTTGGTAAACTGATAGGCCAAAGAGTAGTCAGTACTGCAAATGGCTTCACTCCACAGATAGGATATGAATATACTACTATAGAAAATGGAACTATTAAGGGGGTTGGAAATGTTACAATGCTTCAAACATGGACTAATGCAGCCCCAGAGGCTTCTAGATCTCCTAGAATAATTTATGGTGTTGGCCAAGGTGTAATAACTACAGCAGATGGACAGGATATGGCAACTTGGAACGGATACGGTCTTGGAAGATCTAACATTAATGGGACAATAACATTTCATGGTATTAATTTTTTTAATACCAATTCTACAGGAAAACTTGCTTTCCTTAAAAACCTTGAAGGACTAAATATATCTGAAGTTGACGGTAATAAGCAAACAACAAAGATATATGAGTGGATTGTAAAATAATTCAATACTGTTTCCTGTTTTGTAAAGAGAATTCTCAGATGTCCCTATAGCTTTCATGTACTGGTTGAATTCACGCAAGAATGAACGATTCGTGATTGAATCTACACATGATGTTTATCTTAATGCAACACAAATATAATAACGCCAGGGCTCTTTTGGCAGGTAGTGACCGTAATGATTCTTTATAATTCCTATGCCTTAGAGTTATCTTCATAGTACTGTGATAATTTAGGCCACCGTCTATCGTAATTATGCAAGTCTATTCGAAGTTTATTTGAAGTCCGATCATTCCCTGTGATAGACTCTAATCTGCTCGAGCAGGTTAATAATATCTTCTCTCTGTCCGGATTCGATAGTATTCTGTCCGGATCGGAGTTCATCTCGCTTTCATGTATATATTTTCATTCCTTCCATGAATCCTTTGTAAAGAAAATGCATTACAATGAAATGAAATCTAAAATGTAAATATCATACTAGATAATTGTTGAATCCATTACTTCTACTTAAGTAAACTAGACAATGTTATATGGTTAAGATATTCTCTTAATTCTGTACTATTTTGATATGCAATACTACAGCATTGTAATAGTCTATACCAACAATTCCATTGCCAATTTCTTTATCATCGAAAGATCGATTATCATTCTTATGAAGTAAAAAGGAATTTGATGATGCTGATGTTTTTTTCTTAATTATCTGATAGATGGCTTCATATGCCTTATATTCTGATGAAGAGTATGATTATGCTGTCGTCAAAGAACAGAATACTACTACTACTATTATTATTACTACTTGCTATTAGTCTACGAGTTTGATAGTATCGATATCCTTCATTTTATATAAAGTGACATTGGTAACCATGATACAAATTTGGTATTGGAGATAAATCTCGATAATAACAAAGTTATAAGACTAGTTAAAGGAGATATAACAGAACGAAATGTTGATGTCATAGTAAATGCCGCAAATTCTTTTCTAAAACATGGTGGAGGAGTTGCAGGTGCCATTGTGAGAAAAGGTGGGACCATCATTCAGGAAGAAAGTGACAACATAGTCACAAGCAAAGGTCCTATTCCAGTAGGAACAGCAGTAATTACTGCAGCAGGAAAGTTACCCTGTAAAGCAGTTATCCATGCTGTGGGACCAAGGATGGGTGAAGGAAATGAAGATTACAAATTAAGAAAAGCAGTTAAAAGCAGCCTTTTACTAGCCTCAAAAAAAGGCTTTAGAAGTATTTCAATGCCAGCAATAAGTTCTGGAATATTTGGCTTCCCTAAAGATAGATGTGCCAAAATACTTGCTAAAGAATCTAAAACGTTTCTTCAAGGCAATAATAATGACGAATGCAGAAATAATAAAAATAATAATACTCTCCCAACATTGGATATTATAGAATTTTGTATAATTGATGATCAGACTCTAGACTACTTTGAAAATGAACTTGCTGATATCAGGAATACAAGACGAAATGAATAATATCTAAGAAATATCAAGCTTATTGTATGAGGTACTATAGGAGATACCATACCTGTGAGTATGGACATTTTTAATAAAAGATTATATTTCTTGGAAGCGTCACCACTATGTAATAAATCGAAGCATCTATATCTATAAAACACGTTTTCCTAGGAATGTCTGCCTCTAAGGGCAATAATAAGAACAGTAGTAATAATCATTCTA
>JBEVTH010000252.1:2408-3655 GCA_041156085.1 Candidatus Nitrososphaera maunauluensis | reverse complement strand
AGGACTCCTAAAAAGTAAAAAAATTACTATCTACCTATAGAATCAAATTTTAATGCCATTCTTTAATAGTGATGGAAATCCCTCCTTTCTAGGAGCATGATGCATCACATATCATTTAGAAATTCTGCTACCTGCGTGTCCTATATATTTTGAAGAAGCCAACCCTCTGGCAATAACTTAGACCTATTCACTTCATCTCCAATAGCTGTCGCATACCTCCATACAGCGGTTTTTTCGTCAACACAAACTCCTGCTTTAATTTTAGATAGAGATTCGATTTCCCTCTGCAAACCATTCTTGTCGGTAGTAGTTGTCGAATGCTTATGACAAAATGTACAGTTGTGGTCCAAGCGTACTGAACTACCACTATTTTCGTCAATAACAGGATAGGAGCGACAGGCTAAAGGTCGTTCTTCATAAATTTTGCATCCAAATCCACCATGCGGCGATCTTTGCGAACTTTCAATATCTAGAAAAGGACACAAATCACCATCCATGTTCTTGCCCATCATTTGATAAGCAACAATTTTTTTTGGGCCCTTTTTTCCTTTCTTGCTTTTGCCAAACCCTAATCTAGGAATAATTTTCACAGTTATGTCAGTTTTGACGGCCATTTCTTCTACTTTAGGTTTTTCTTCCGGAAGTATTAGAACACCTATTTTTCCATATTCAAGAGAAGGATAATACTCACGATACATACAACAATCCGAGCATCCCTGAATACAACTAAACTTTTTAAGCATTTGTATTACCAACCCCGATTCTCTCGGATACATTTCCACTCTATACTATCAGAAGTAAGATCCGAATATTGCAAAAATTTGATATCATAAGCTGATTTTGACTTTTTCAATAGTTCAAGATCAAATTCTTCATCATCGTCTTTTCTCTTTGTTTTTAGTTTGTAAATGCCAAATCGTATGATAGCTTTCTGTTCGTAGCCCTCCTTGAAACGCTGATAGTTTTCAGATATTGGAACATTTTTTACAAATCCTGTATTATCGTTTTTATATTTTGAACCACCATAAAGTATAAACCAATAGTTGGTTACATCTTCAACAAATCTAAGCCTAATTTGGTCATCAGACCACCAGTCTACAGTTTTGTTCCACAGTTTAAAGGCATACATTTTATTCTCAAATATAGGGAAAACATTCATGTAAATGTCATAATAACGATAACCCACTCCGATAAAACCATTGAACCATGTTATCGTCATATTTGACATTGACATTAGATAAGCTATT
>JBEVTH010000252.1:0-2308 GCA_041156085.1 Candidatus Nitrososphaera maunauluensis | reverse complement strand
GACATATATCTGCTGAACTTCTTATTCCATTGAGAAAAGAATCTCTGCTCAGTAGCTCCAATATACAACCATATTGAAGCTAACATGATTGAAACTGAAATAAAAAGCAGTAATATGCCACCTACTGTGGGTAATCTAAATAAAATTCTATATAGGAAGAATGGATGAAGTACAAATATACCCGCTACTATCAAAGCTATTGGGGCAAGAATAAATGAAGATAAGATCAATAATGTAAAAATGTTCTTTGTAGTATTCATATGGGATATTAATTCATCCAGTAGTTCAAAGACAGTCACATTTTTGCTAGTAGATCTTATATTGTCAGCAGTGTCGTCGCTAGTACCGTTGTCTGGAGGCGTTATCTCGATTTCTCTTCCTTCATTCTTCTCCTCTTTGTTCTTGATGTAACGATCTTCATTACCTTTGTAGTCAGAAGAGGGAGGCGGAGACATTATACATTCTTTGATAAAATGCGTTCTTAAAACGTTTGGCTAACTTTGTTACTTACATCAATTTATTTCATAATGTAATATGACCGACTAATGGAATGGTGGGCGTTAATGTGCACAAAGCTAGAGAAGCTTTCAATATACTTGACGACTTTGAAGTAGGCATTATGATATATATAGAATCTAAGACAGAAAGCATCGATACCCAGAGAAAGAAAATCTCCATCAGAGATTGCATTTCTAGAAGAGTTAGGTAATGTAGAAATATTGTCTTCAGATACAAAATAAGAAAATAAAACTGACATAGCTAATTAACAATTCGCTAGATATAACATTTCTAATCCGTTACCTATTGAGCAATCAATACTAACGGTTATTAATTGTGTTGCAGCGAATATACTTAGACATACATTTTTCTCATTATTGAGTGTATACTTGTTCTAATGCATTTCTTTCAAATCTTTTATCTTGAATTTTAATAATTGAAGCTGCCTTGCATAAGTATCTAGAGCCATAGTATGATAAGATTTTATCTTGTCAGCCGGGCAATATTTTAGAAACATTGCATGCTCATTTAGTCCATAAATCAGAAGGCGAGTCTCTTGCCTCTTCTATGCATTTTAATCTCTTTATACCTGAAATGCAATCAGGTAGTGCCCTTTGATCTGCTTTGACATTAGGATAGTATAACCACTTGTAGAATTCAGAGTGGTTATAGTGTTGAAAGAACGTAATTATATGTACCTACTCACTTCTAATACTTCTAGAACAATGTGTCAAACAAATAGCTGAATGAAAATACCCCTTTGTAAATGGTTTCCTTCCTTGGAAACATTTCCTCATAGGGTTCTAATATCCTTCCACAAAATTCCTTTCCTTTTTCTGTAACTTTATACTTAATTATTGTCTTTTTATTACCCCAAGGCTCTTCGGCTTTTGTTATAATTCCTTTTTGTTCCATATCATCCAATATCGGTTTATGCTTCACAAGGTTAAGACCACAATAGCTTAATAGAGAAGTCTGGTTTAGCTCTCCATACTCTGTTAATTTTAATATTATATCCTTTCTAATGTAAATTCGATCACGATATTCATGCGACAATTATGGTCATTGCTTTTTTCAGAGATGTTTCTATATCTATGCCTCTCTCCTTCTTATATATACATGCATATTTATCAAAAAGAACAAGACATAAGCTTTCTGTAACTAACATACGAATATTGAGGGACAATCCACCTACAACCCTATATAACTAGCTTACAATTTCTCTACAGCTTCTATATGACATTGATGTCCTCTATGTTCCTTGTCTAACATCATTGCTTCGTCACTAGATATTGGGAACTCTCCCTGATTTAGATATAACTCGCCCTCCTTCTCCAAGACGACTTTTTTGCATATATCACAGATTAATTGTTGTACTATCATCCTCGAAATTGATATATCCATCTTCGTACATAATATTAACTATAGTCCACATGTTAATACCTAGAGCAACTAACTTAAAGTTAAAGCATTAGCATATCTACAGAGATAGATTTATCGTTGGTGAACAGAGCCATCTGCTGTCAATTCTGAGAGTTTATTTACATCATCGCTTTTATAATTTCTTTTAGATGACAAAGTATAATCCTTGGGCTGTTTGCAAAGCAAATGCAAAGAAATACTGATGGAGTAAGAAGAAAACAGAAAATTGATAAGAAAAATTAAAAGAAAGAGTCACCTATATTAATTGTTCAGAAATATTTTTTATATAAGAGATACTTTCACTTGAAAGTTATAAACTTTTGATCCTTTATGTGGGCCCTGTTCACTTAAGACACAATTCTTTGTTATGGAAATCTTTGAAAAGATT
>JBEVTH010000251.1:0-3741 GCA_041156085.1 Candidatus Nitrososphaera maunauluensis | reverse complement strand
ACTATAAACTCATTAAGATGTGGTAATCGTTACCAGTTAGTATTTTATGACTGCCCAAGAATGAGTAAATGCAACAATACATAAGAATCTCTGATATCCATACATATCGATGCATCTCTCTAATTGGACATCTAACCGGTTATTGAATAGAATAGAACACTATGTGTAGCCTGGTTCAATGCCACAGTTAAAGAGCAGCTATGGAGTGCTGGCTCATAATTAGTACCCAGCCTGTCTTACAGCATCAGTAACCTCTCTTTTATGATGGCTGGTGCTGAAGATGGTAATTATCTGAAATATAAAATGGGGATGCCATGGATCCCATAGAACAACTGCCATAGTGAATGTATTATACGCTTAGCTTTCGCTAGTCGAACTTCGATACATTTTTTTGTTTGGTAGGGATTTGCGTCAAGTGACTTTTTGTTTTGTCTTTTTGTTTTTTTCTATGTCAGCAATGAACGAGCAGTTAACGGCTTTTTTCCGCGCTGCTGAGATCTGGCCAGATCTTTATCATTCTTTTTTCTTTCAGTTCGTCAAGAATGACAGCTTTACGAACTTGCCCTTTTGGTATCAGGCGTACCTGACATTATTATGAAAAGCCGCACATAAAAAAGAATTAAAATGTATTGGCATGTTAGATACTCTGTATATCGAGGTTTCAGCCTTTATACAGCATTAGGAGAGTCTCAATCAATCGCGAAGTTCTTTGATAACATCGACTTTACTGCCTTTGACTCTTTGATAACATCTTCCAATTAATACTGCTATACAACTCATATGCGGTTTCGATATCAAAGCAACTTTCCTTAGCAAGTCAGATTAAGGGTCGTCTGTTCTATATTCCTTAACTACGCCGGACAGATATGTAGATAGAGATCTAGATTGGGCCATAAAATGAGCCTAGACGACATCTGACGATCATCTGACCGAGATCTGACGATAGTTTGACGACCACCTGACGACTGTTTGACGGCCTTCTAAAGGTATTTGCTGGAAGAAGCCAAGGTATGAATGAGCCTTACGTAACCACATAAAACTAAGCGTTGAGTCTTTGGTTTTAGTATTTCTTATTTAGCTTTTTCTCTTTAAGCTATCGCTACAAACCTTTGCTTTCTAACCAACTACCTATTTCAATAAATGTCATGTGTAGAATCCATTAATCGTACATATCTGACAAGATAACATTTTGGAAGCTTCTTCACGAAGATACGTCAAGACGGCCATCATAGTTGAATCATAAAGTATCTGCTCAGCGTTAGAACTCATAGGGTTTGCCAGATAGTCCAGTCATCTGACCATTTGTATGAAGGTTTGCCTTCATGATGTCAATTTGCTCATCTTCGGTGACATGAGTTAATCCACTGAAGATTTTATTTCTATTCTGAGAATCTCTAATGCTTTATCATTTTGCCAGATTTCAGTTATTGTTACTTGTTTGTGTTCGCGTGTTAAAACATGTTCTCGTGCATCACATATCGCAAACCATAGATAGCCATAAGGTGTTTGATATTTACAATCTAAGCATATTAACAGATATTCTATAGTATTTACTGTATCTGAAGAGTTATTGCTATATGCCTGTAGAATCTCATAATTCGATCCTTTACTATCATCTTCGTATTTTTCTTCATCTTTGGTTAAGTCTTTGGTTAAGTTGCCACCACAGTAATTGCACCTCATTTTACCTAGTATGCCCCTTCGCAATTGTTCTATTGCTGTGAAATCGTTTGTTGTTGTTGTGTATCATCAATTGTTCTAATGGCATATATTGTACCTCTATATACTAGTCTGGCTAACATCGATTCCAAAATTGCTCCAAGCTGTAATGTATTTGTCAGTTAACTTTTCTGGGTCATGTAGGACATAATATCTAGCACTAACTGATCTAAAACGACCGGCTAAAACTTCAGCTTCATCCAAAGACACCGTATCTCTAAATCTCATAACGTTGTAATGGATTTTTCTCATTGCAATATATGCAATGCCAACATCTCTTTTCATTATTTTGTGAGTAGCTGCTATATCTGTATAATCAAACTTTGGCATATTACGAAGCTTTTCCCAGTATTTAGTTGGCAATATTGTAGCTAATGCTTTCTTGTTTCCCCTTGTCCAACCTATTGCTATTATGGTCATTTCATTTCTCTTACAATTTACTAAATGTAATTTCTCACAGTCACAACCATAGCCATCATTGCAGACTTGTTTTTCTTTGATGTATATTAATTCCTGCTCTCTTAGTCCAGATAATAGCCCAAGCCTTGCAATAAAACCAATTTCTCCCGGTAACGCAAGTATCTTTTTGACTTTTTCTTCAATAAATTGTGGGCTTACAAGGTATATGTGATCTTTCATATCCAAGTCTTTATTTACGTCATATCTTTCAATTAATTGCCTGATTAGCTGAGTCACTTCTCTGTTGTTGTATTTTCTAAAATAATAGTCACCAAACCTCTTGATTGCTTGTAGTATCCAGGATCGTTTGTGTGGTTTGAATTTGAATAGTTCTACATCTGGATTTGGACCAAAAAATAGACCAGCATATTTCTCAAAATAGCTTCTATAGCAATTTCCTGTATGCTCGTGGTATTTTTGAATGAGGTACTTGTGGAGATCGTTAATATCTATCTGTTTGTAAAAGTCATATGGTTTGCCTGAAAGACCAGTTAGCTGACCATTTGACTGGAGGTTTGTTTTCATTATGTCAATTTGTTGATCGTCAGTTAGACGAGTTATCTTACCAGCAATCAGATCCTTAACGAGATCTCCCATGGTAACATAATTGAAGCGATCTAACTGCTTATTAAGAAGCGGCAATTCTTCATTCCTAACTCTGATCCCTATAGTTTTCCATTCGGATTTTATTTTTGATTTATGTTCCTGACTACTGATTATTTGTAATTTTTCGATCTCCTTTATTGTCATGTTATCTACCACTGCTCCTCATATGTCTTTGTGTAAGTTACTTGTTGAATAGTTAAAGGATACATCTCGTCTATTGCTATCATTACCTTATCCATTACCATCAGAGGCTATTAAACATTATGGTAATGCAACTGATAATGTACAAGGTAATGAATTAAGTAAGATATAGAAATAGTATGGCAGCATTAATGGTGTGGGTGAACTTACAACTGTATCAAGGGCTTCGTCTAATTTTGCATCTTTACGTACTGTTATTCCTATGAGTATAATAAACCAATGGAAGTTAAAGGAGGGTGATAAATTGGAGTGGGAATGGCAAGTTCTCAAAGGGGAAATGGTTCTAATACTGAAAAAGGCAAGGAAATAAAGATCAAAAATAAATCAAAAATCGATATAGAGTATTTCTTTTTGTCTTTTGACTTATTATTGTATATCTAATATGTTAACATAGGAAAATGGCATGTTAACATAGTTTTTAAAATGTTAACAAATTAGCCGCAAAGTTATAAGTGTTGACAAGAATTTGTTAACAAAAATGTTAACCTAATAAAGTAGTAGACAGCCTGAAATGCCAAAAGTATGTTAACATTTGAGATTTTTGAATTCAAAACTTACCGCAACCTTTCATTCGTCGAGTGGTGGACTGGGCGGGATTTGAACCCTGAGATCGAATCCCCTTATTTGGATTATCTGCCGTTCCTTTTACTTCAATTGTTGTGTCGTTTTGTCATTCTTACTTACTGATTGTGTATGGAATTTTATAATATGATGAGAGCTCTGAGCCTTGATGATCCTTCTTTATTTAAATTGTGA
>JBEVTH010000250.1:0-3741 GCA_041156085.1 Candidatus Nitrososphaera maunauluensis | reverse complement strand
ATAGTTTGTATGCTATATTTTATCATCTCTTATTAGGCCAGGCAACTGATCTAAAATTCGGAGAATGTTTGACGGTCTGAGCATGGTTTAGTTGTTCTTTTTCTACATAATAATGGTAACTAGCTTTACTACTGATCCCAACATCTTATTGTAAGTATAAAGACATAAGTTGTGACAGTTGACATACTGTCGATTTTTTGTATACAAGTATAAAAATGATGAAAGTTAACAATATACAATGACGGCAGGAAAGTATTTTAATAGAGGTGTAATGGCCTTAGATTCACCATACATAGGACATGTAGTAAGAGAAACAGATGACAAAATAGTTGTGTTTGGCGAGAGAAATGATAGATATGATATCCCAAAATCAGAAATTCAGATGACCAGCAGAAATGTCCTGATTGGTCTTAAACTAGATGAAATTGCTAAGAAATACAAAGTAAAACATGACGAACCATTACCAACTAGTTTACCTGTAGAACAATGGACTCAAGGTGAAAATCTAGACTTGGCTACTTATGAAAGAAGATATCCGACTGGACTATTTAACAAAGGAGTTAGAGTTCTAAACGAAGATCATGTTGGACATATAATGAAAGAAACACCTGACAAGATAGTAATATTTGGTAGTTTTGGATATAGATTTGATGTTCCCAAAACAAAAATAAAAGAAGTCGGCAGGAATGTCATTTTAAATATGGATATTAATGAACTAATGAAGTCTAAGGTAGATAGAAATGAACCATTACCAACTGGAGAACCTGTTGAGAAATTAGCAGAAGAAAAGGAAGAAGGAGAAAGAATGAAAACATCCAGCTCCTCCTCTTAGATTGGAGAAGTGTATAAACATCTTAATTAATGCTGTAGAACTATATTATAAACTTAAGAATCATATGTAATACTTGTCATTATTTCTCAGCTCTTTAAAATCTTTCTTTAAACCGTGTTGTAATTGCTATTTATCTTAATCATTTCCATCGTACCTACTTTTTGTAATAATCTTACAATTGAAATATTAAATGAAAAGACAGCTTCTCCTGTTGTTATTCCAGGGCCGACCTGATTCTTTGTGATCCTCACACTATCAAAATATACCAATCATCAGAATATTATTGCAGTTTTGTATTATTCCTGAATTGTACATCAAAAGTGACTCTAAGATGACCGACAAGAATAATATGTAAAATTTAGGAATGATTTCTTAGACGGCTAATATGGTACCAATAAATTGAACAGGTTATATTTGTTAACGTGACATACGGACAATTTGTCTATCTTATAATCCAGTTTCTATTCTCTAGGAGTGTTTTCTTTTTTCTTTGTTTGTTCAAATGACCAACGTCGATCATAGAATTCATCCTTCAGTTCCAAGCCTTTAAACATTTGAAAATATGCTTGTTTTACTTTATTTTGTTTATCAAATTCAGATTGTATCCATAGAGTTTCAAATATGGAAATACAGGAAGAAACGGTTGATTCGTTGTTCGAATAAATAGCGAGTCCTATGCTTTTATCAAAGGTTTTCTTCGCATCATCATTAACTTCTATTGCTAAAGAGACTGCTTGATCAATTACTAACGTTGAAATTTTACTTTGCAGGGGCTTGGTGATGTATTGGACATTGATTGGTAATCGTTTTTGCCTGATTCTTTTCTGTATCGTTTCTCTTAGTTGGTTGTCATCCTCTGTTTGTATCAATATTTTAATCATCACGCCGCGTTCCGATGCTTGCCACAATGAGTTTAAGATTCCACCGTATTCTGCTCGATAGAATGAATTAATTGTAGAAAATAATAATAGTATTTCATATGTTGCTGAATCTAATATATCTACAGCAATTTTTTGAATTTCAGAGGGATTTCTGATAGTATCAATAAAATTGCCCCTGATTCCTCTCCCAATTTCTCTGATTTTCTCTTTGGCAGGAATGGCCTTATCACAAAGGTTATCAAATAGATATTGCTGGGTCTCAACAAATGGCTTAACCTCATTGTATAGAACTGGCTTTATTTGTCCACCTTCTATCACATAGCATAAATACTTTATTCCATCGACTATCAAAAAATTGCCTTTAACTCTATCGTCATGAAAAACCTGACTACTATATTTCATAAGTCGGTTGCAATAGTGTGTATTGTCTTGAGTAATTTCAGTAACAAACCTTGATTTTATGCCTTTATCTATTAGTCCGATGATTGTATTCCACAATGATTTATCAGCCACTAGAAAAGATAATCCTCTATAGTCCATGCAACACTCTACTCTCTCTTTAGTTGCTGAAATAATTTCGAATAGTCCCCCGCTCCTGAAGCTCTCAGGCTGATATATTACCTTCATGTTGTCAGCAGAGCGAGTATCTTTTGACACAATAAAATTATAGGCACTACTAACGTATTTAGATATCTCGGCCTGTTAACATATCGACAATCAAAAATTCATTAAAATTAAGATATTATGATTTTTTGGCAGCCTTGGCCATACTTACTTCAGTAATCCATTCGCATTTTACTCCCGCCTTGTCATGATGATTTTCAACTGCTGCAACATCTGGTGCGTCAAGAAGACAAAAACAGACATTGGCCTCTTTATTGTAGAATAAATTTACGTGTGTAACACCAAATTCATCTCTTGGAGATTCGCTAAGTTCTTTTAAATGATCCTCGCTAAATGGAACCTTATGGACGTCAAGAAATGTGGGCAATTCATAAAGATTTAGGCCAGCATACTTATATAAGTTGTTAAGATGTATTTTGCTAAAAATAGTATGGCTGGCTGTTAAAGGGTAAACAGACAGCTGATTTAATCAAAAATAAATGAGGCAAAGTGTATACTAATGTTCATATGCAAAAAACCTTTGATGGCAAAATTACTTATACCTCCATTAACATTCTCTTTAAACTATCTCCAATTCTAAGTCATATCATAACAATGTTACCAAATAGTTAATATTATATTTGCATTAAGAATAAAATTGGATGGAAGAACGCGACTTCCTTCATGAAATATGCTTGACAGCTCTATCTGCTAGTAAAGCTGTAAAGTTCGCGGCTGTAGTTGACAACAATGCAAAACTAATTGTCGGTAAATATAGGAAAAGCATTCAGACAACATCTAGGCCTAATTACAATGTGGGTGATTGTTGTTTGCTGAGTCATCTTTTTTACTTGGTTTACTTGATGCCTATATTAACAAAAAAGGAAAGAAAAACGTTTGGCCTAGCGCATTGTTATGGAGTCGAAGAAGGTGTTCATTTTGATTTGGCTGAAATCAATGATAATGTGAAAATAGCTACTACGCCGTTGACTAAAAACAAAGACAAATACCTGTGTGTATACTTAGAGTCCTCAGAACCTCATCAGGAAATAATTGTCACTCTGAGTAATAGTATTTAATCTGAATGTGCAAACGAATGTTATAACGTTAACAAGGTAGAAAATCTATCTGATCCATCTACTTGATGAGAGGATGGATGATCTTTCGTAGATACTACATCCTGCTAATGTTGTAGTTGGCATTATCGTGATTGTTTAACCTGCGCGTATGGATAATTTGCAGATTTGTACAAAAAACTCGATATATGTATCTTATTAACATAGTATTGAATGTAACAAAATGTAAAACAGTGCGTAAAGATTGTTCTGATTCTATTTTATTCAATTATTTAAACATTGCTTGACATACAAGGGCTCTGTTCACTTAGCATTAAACCTATAGCTGAAGGTATAATATTTTGAATCT
>JBEVTH010000249.1:0-3753 GCA_041156085.1 Candidatus Nitrososphaera maunauluensis | reverse complement strand
GTATTCTGTTGTATTTCTTATTTTTCATTTTAATACTGACACAGCTATAGCAGATATTAAGCAATATGATTACGATGTCAAAGATGAAGTATAACACAATAGTGTAATTATATCACTTAGAAGTCATCACAGACTTTGGTCTATTATTATTTCTTATTGCTACTATGCTGGTGTACACTAAGAGACCTTGTAATATGTATCCTCCTATGATTAATACTATTGTGTTAAGTGGCCTTGAAAAAGTCATTATCCTATGAATATGCGCCGTAACAAAACTATTTCCTACAATGATTAATATTGCAAGCAATATACAAGCATAGAAGGGTTTTCTATGGCCTTCTGCAATTAGAACCGCCAGTGATACATATGATAATTCGAGTAATATTGCATAAATAATAAACCTTGGATCACCGAAAGGAATTCCCATTATACCAATTATTATGATTGAAACTAACACAAGTAATACTGGAAAGTTTGATCTTGTAATGGCTATTCTATTAGTCAATGATATTCTGGATTGGGATTATGCTCGGATGACTAATATAATTTAATCAAGTCGAAACAGATGGAGGAAACTCGAAGTAGCAAAAGCCCTTTTTGTTCTCTATATTGCTTGTACATGCAATCTGTATAGGTCTTGATGAAGTACCGACAGTGTTTGCCACGCTTGCCCACGCTACATAGTGAGTAGTGAAGATGTATCCTGGTGTATGGTCTGTACGAAATCTGTCAAGATATGCGTCTGTATGAAATCTGATTTGCAGTTATGTTATTCTTGTCGATAGCGTTTCGATAGAGCAAGAGAGTATAATAATAATCGTATGGTTGGATTTGTCGACACAAACCATTGTTGCATATACCAAATTTGTCTTTACCAACAGCGAAGAAATACTAGCAAAAGCAAGTATTACAAATCCTTTTGTTATAGACAATCTTGTTAACCTTCTTTTCATTGCACCCTCCTCTTGTAAAGAAAGGAATTAAGACATAAACCTAGTAAAATTGACTCAAACTCGAACTTAAATAGGCAGCTTATATAAATATAGACAAAAAAATGGAAATTTCAATTTCTAATCGCAAATTATTTTTAGCAATTTTTCTGGATATGCTCTTAGCTGGGGTAGGTCATATGTATATTCATCGTGTAAAGCGAGGAATCATCATCCTAGTTTCCGCAATTAGTATCGGAATCATTATCAATCTATTAATAGCTTATCCTTTTTCATTAATATCTGCAGTGGCATTCTGGTTATGGCAGATTTATGACTTGAAACAAATTGTGAAAAATGAAAATAAGCAATCCTTTGTTAATGCGGCGGCAATGCATTCGGGTTCTGAACTTGAAAATACTTGTATAAAATGTGGGAACTCCAATCCAGATGGTTCAGCTTTTTGCAATAAGTGTGGTTTTGTATTAAGGTGATAAACTCCTATTATGCACTAATCATTATAATACAAATTGATGTTTGAGTGGTATCACTCAACTCGTTGAAAATGGTGTTATGTTGTCGTAATAATGTCCTTTAACTTTGGCATCTATTACCTTCCGTAGAGGATCGTTGATTTGGTTTATTTCAATGTTAAGGTATATCATGAGCTTTGGAAATATAATAGATGCAAATGCCTGCTTGCGACGAAAAGCAACATAATGTTTCTTAGTTCTTATCTCTATATCCTTACCTAAGCTAAGAATAGCAGGTTTTAATTCCAACTATAGCTCTTTAGCTTTATCATCCAATCACTCAAGATGATATTGGTCTATTGATTCAGGCAATTCATACATGTTAAATAAAAATCCTATGTTCATAGTAAGCCAGTGCAACATATTAGATAGGCAATCAACGTTCCGGCACTTTCAACTTTCTTATCCTTTATCATATGCTTAAGTTGTTCAACTGATAAAATTTCAATATCTCTTATATCTTCTGTTCTATCATGTTCAGATTTACCTTTAACTAAATCCTTTGCTCTGAAAACATGAACAATCTGTCTTGATTTACTAACTGATGGATGGTAGCTATACATATATTGAATTTTGTTAGCAAAATAACCTGTTTCTTCTAGTAATTCTCTTTTGGCTGTTTTCTCAGCATCCTCATTCTCTTCGATTTGACCCGCTGGAAATTCAAGCAGAACCTTACGTAATGGATATCTATACTGTCGTATCATTATTAAAGCATTTTCAGAAATGAAAGGAATGATTACCACAACATTAGAAGCTTTGTACCATGTATAATTCATGGTAGTTCCTCTTCTTGTTTTGACCTTGTCTTCATACAATTCGATCCAAGGGTTTTGAAAAATGAGATTGCTTTGTATTGTTTTCCAATCAGAGGTCACATCTTATCTAACTTATGTAAATACCTGTTTACTATTTAGGGTATGCTATTACAAGACTTGAGTTAATGGAGCCTAAATTATTACCAGGAAATATGTAAATTTAGTCTAATTGCGGAATAGAAACGCCTGCAGCCTTTAATTGATTGATTATGTAGCTTACCTCTGCTGCATACTGTATTCTCAATTTGTCAAATACTATTATTCCAGGAGCGGGACTTTATTCAACTGCTTGGTGCGATGAATGAGGAGTGAGAAGATATATTAGAACTAATGCCAAAAAGGAAACCACTCTTATATGCTGAAGTAGCGGTCATGTCAAAGTTCTAATGTAACGACCTCCTATAACACTATCATAGCATTGATACTAATCAAGCATATAAACTATGATCAATCCTTGCTAATGAGTGACTTAATGTCGATCACGAATCGGTATCGAACATCGCTGTTCACGACCCGGTCGTAAGCTTCATTCACTTTCTGAATCGGAATAAGCTCGATGTCGCAAGCGACATTATTTTTACTGCAGAAATCAAGCATCTCCTGGGTTTCTCGAATACCGCCGATCGCAGAGCCTGCAAGACTGTGACGAGCACTTACAAGTGAGAAGGGGGCGATCTGGATTTCCTTTTCTGGAAGCCCAACCACTATCATGGTCCCATCAACATCAAGCAGCTTCATGTATTTGTTGGAATCAAGCTCCACAGAGACGGTATTGATGATAATGTCAAAATACCATCTGAGCTTCTTTAAGGTCTCCCGATCAGATGTGTCATAGAAATGATCCGCTCCCATTTTCTTTGCTTCTTCTTCTTTTTTAAGCGAGTGGCTAAGTACTGTAACTTCGGCACCAAGTGCATGTGCGATTTTTACTCCAATATGACCCAGGCCGCCAAGACCTATAATGCCTACTTTCTTTCCAGGACCGGCTTTCCAATGCATAAGAGGCGAATAAAGTGTGATACCTGCACAGAGAAGAGGTGCTGCACGATCCATAGGAATATTCTCAGGAATTCGAAGCACATAATTCTCATCGACTACGATTTTGTTCGAATAGCCACCTTGGGTAGGTGTTTTTCGATCATCTCTTTCGACACTATTATAAGTCCAAGTCGCTCCTTCGATGCAATACTGTTCAAGGCCTTTCTGGCAATGGCGGCACCTCCTACAAGAATCAACGAAATTGCCAACAGCCGCCCTGTCCCCTATTTTGTAACGGGTGACCCCTGTCCCGACTTGTGACACGATTCCTGTTATCTCGTGTCCTGGAACCATCGGGAAGGTTGATGCCCCCCATCCATTATTCACTTGATGAATGTCCGAATGACAAATGCCACTATACTGGATGTCGATTACTACGTCATGAGCTCGAGGCTCCCTTCTTTCAAAGGAGTACGGAGTAAGAAGCGCTTTTGC
>JBEVTH010000248.1:0-3768 GCA_041156085.1 Candidatus Nitrososphaera maunauluensis | reverse complement strand
AAATTTGCAGACATTTTTATTATTGAAGAAGGATAGATAGTAGACAGTAAAGAGAGGAAGAGAAAAAGCGTCTTGACCAGACTATTTGATCCTCATATACATATGTACTCTCGTACCACTGACGATTATGATGCTATGTCCAAGGCTGGTATTGAAGTTATAGTTCAGCCTTCATTTTGGCTCGGCGGTCCAAGAACATCTGTTGGCACATTTGAAGATTATTGGGAGCATATGATAACGTTTGAAACTAAAAGGGCACGGGAATTTGGGATAGAGCAATTTGTGTGCATCTCAGTGAATCCAAAAGAAGCAATAGAAAGGCCCTTAGCTTTGGATGCTTTGAAGGCTATGAATAAATACTTGGATAGAGAAAGGGTGGTTGCAATTGGGGAGATAGGTTACAATATTATAAATGATTTGGAGGAAGAAGTGTTCGTAAAACAAATGGACTTGGCTGCACAAAAAAATATGCTTATGACTATTCATTTACCACATAACAATAAAGCTGAAGGCATAAGAAGAATTGAGCACATATTAAATAGTGACACAGCCGATAAATACTGTAGAAAAAAGATACTGGTGGATCATAACGTGGAAGAAACAATCGAGAAAACCCTAAAACTAGGAATGTGGGCTGGTCTCTCTGTATATCCTATTACGAAGCTCTCGCCAGATAGGGCTATCCGAATAATAAAAAAATATGGTACAGAACACATAATGATTCACAGTGCTGCTGACTGGGGCATTTCAGATCCGCTAAGTGTTCCACTGGTAGCCAGAGAGATGAGAAAGGAAGGAGGATTTAGCACAGGCGATATAGAAAAAGTGACTTTCTATAATGCTTATGACTTCTTTAGACAATCACATAGGTTTACATGGAAACCATAGAAACTGTTTTATTGTATATATAGAGCCACCAGTATGAAACTAGCCTTCAGTACTAACGCGTTCAAAAAATATCCACTGGAAGAGTCTGTCATATCAATTGCGGACATTGGATATAAGGGAGTAGAGATACTCTGCGATATTCCTCATGCCTATCCACCGACTTTTAAAGAGAAAGAAATCCGCTCGATTAAGGATCTTGTATCAGTATATGATATCCAAATCTCTAACCTTAATGCATTTACATTATATGCTATAAGCGATGTATTCCATCCTTCTTGGATAGAGGCTAATAAAGGACTCAGAGAACTGCGTATACAGCATACTATCGACTGCATACATTTGGCAAAAAAGATCGGCGCTAGGAATATTTCAACTGAACCTGGGGGACCTGTGGATATAAATTGTTACAACCATAACAACGACGATAAAAATATACGCCACCAACTCGAAAGGCTCTTTATCGAGGGTCTGTCTATGGCCGCTAAGGTTGCACAAGAATATGATATAGAGATACTTGTGGAGCCAGAGCCAAATCTGCTTATAGAAAACTCTCAACAGTTTCTAACGTTTATCAAGAATATAAATTCTGATTCTGTTAGGCTTAACTTTGATATAGGACATTTTTATTGCGTAAGAGAAGATCCTGCAAAACTAGTCTATGAATTATCTGACTATATTGGACATTTCCATCTATCTGATATAGCTGATAATAGAGTACACAATCATCTGATACCTGGAAAAGGAACTATTGATTTTGAATCGGTTTTCAGAGCAATTGACCAAGTTGGCTATAAAGGATTTGTGACAGTTGAACTTTACCCTTATCAGGATAATCCGATAGAGGCAGCAGAGATAGCATACAAATATCTAAATGATCTTATTACTTAAATCTAACAAATATCTACCACTTATCTTGAAATTATATATAATTAATCCATGTTTAAATCTAGCAATTGTAGCCCATCATCTTCCTTGTTGGGATCGCTACTTCAAACTTAATCAATGTGCATATCAAGATGGCGTTCGATCATGTAAATAGCCTTCAGAAATGTCAAAGCTACTATTTATAATATATGTTTTTTAGCAGAGGGTATGACTCATACAAAATTAACGGCGTTACAGATACTGGCTGTTGTATCAGCCTTAGCATTTGCAGGTTTGAGCGCTGTTATATCAACCAATGGCGCAACAAGAGTATTTGCACAATCACAAACTTTTACTGCTAAACTAGCAGGTAATAACGAAGTACCACCTATAAACACTCAGGCAACTGGTATGGCGCAATTTCAGTTGAGTCCTGATGGAAAAGAATTGAACTATGATCTGTCTGCTACGAGTCTAAATGGCTTTATGATGGCTCACATACACCAAGGCAAGGCTGGGGAAAACGGACAACCAATAACGGCTCCGCTATCAATGGGAAAAGGAAAGATTGCCTCTTCTGATCTTCAGGGACCGTTAGCAGGTAAACAAATATCAGATTTAGTCAATATTATGAAGAATGGAGGAACTTATGTCAATGTTCACACACAGCAAAACCAAAACGGTGAAATCCGTGGACAAATAATGAGTGGTTAAGAGAAAAGAGAGCAGTTATAATAATAATGTAATAGACATCAATTTATTTCTTTTAGTCTTTCAGCACATCCAGAACATAAGAGTAAAGTTGTCAGTGATCTCCCACTTTTTTACTATTTATAAAAATAAGTTCCATTGTTATTTATTAATGTAATTAATTGTAAAAACAGAATATAAAATAACTTAGTTATGATACTGAGAGCTAGACTTCATTTTGGTTGTCACTGTTGATATATACAGATATTATAATATACAGTAACCATAGAATTGATTTGTATCAATATCGATGACGCTTAATTTATTGGCGGTGATTTTGTGCTCAGACAATATTTAATTTTAGTTAGACTACCAAATGTCTTTACTGCTCCGTCAAATGTTCTGACGGGATATCTTGCTGCAGTTGTACCTGCCGCTAATGCTGACGCTTTACAATTATTTCTTTTATTGTTATCTTCAATCCTGCTTTATATTGCTGGAATTGTCTTTAATGACTATTTTGATATAGAGTTAGATACGAGAGAGCGCCCATATAGGCCTATTCCATCTGGGGGCATTACAAAAAAAGTAGCGTTATTGATAGCTATTATATCACTGATCTCGGCCAACATTCTGGCTTTTACAGCAAGTATGAGTAGTTTGGCTGTTTGTATTATTATGTCGGTTATGGTTATTGGATATGATTACAAATTAAAAAACACTTTTTTTGGCCCAATTGCAATGGGGATTATAAGATCTCTGAATATCATTTTAGGGGCAAGTCCTACACTTTTTGTTATACTCATACCGTATAATCATACAAATGCCAATTTTATCTTGGCAAGGATAATTTTTGTAAGTTTGTCATTATTTGTATATGTAATGGCGATAAGCTTACTTAGCAGAAAAGAAGTAGTAACAGGAGAAGAGCTAGAAGGCAAACATAGCTATACTCAAACAAGACAAATCATTATTATCTCATTCTTACTTGTTTTAGCTGTCATATTGTCTATTTCATTTGCAGTTTTTTTCGGAATTTTTAAAATGAATCTCTTTGTAAGCCTTGTATTATTTTCAGCGATAATGGTTATTACTTTTAAACAAACTAATTATCACAATTCTTTAACTATTCAAAACGCTATCAAGCATATGGTAATTTCGATTATAGTTCTCGATTCGATATTCATAACCGGTCTTACAGGATCGTATTACGGGTTATTGACTCTCATACTTGCACTCCCGTCCATTTTCCTAGCTAGGAAATTCTATGTAACATAGCAGTACGAACGAATTTAAGCAATATGAGAATATATCCAATAAAAGGTG
>JBEVTH010000247.1:0-3841 GCA_041156085.1 Candidatus Nitrososphaera maunauluensis | reverse complement strand
TGCACCTATCTGTAATAGAAATTCTCAACTTTCTTGCAACTCTGCCGAAATCATCTGTCAATAGTTTATTTTCCAAAGGCAACCACTCTATCTACATATTATTAAGGGGATACTCCATAGACATTCCTAAGCAGTATCACCTCTACTATTTCTTCCTTCATTAATCTGCAACCATTTTCTACTATGACTATACCATTTGACCTTGTTAATGTTGAAAGTAAACCTGCCTCAGAGATGCTAACAGGCTCTGCCCAGTAAGAACCATTCTGCTTTACGACATTTACCCTGAGAAACCTACGAAACTCATGTTCATTTATATTGGCAGTCATTCTAGCTCTTAATTTTGATTCGGGGACTCCTTCTGTTTTTAGCATCTGTAAGAGCAATGGTCGTCCAAAGGTATAAAATGCAACAAACGACGATACAGGAAAGCCAGGGGTAATGATTATTGGTTTATAATTAACTATGCCAAGACCTGTCGGAGAGCCTGGTTTCATCGCTATCCCATGAACAATAAGTCCAGGCTCCTCCAATTGTTTAATAAGATCAGGGATATAGTCTTTTTCGCCTACTGATGCGCCACCTGATATTACAACTATGTCGAACTTCAATGCTTCTTTTAATTTACAGAGTATCACATCTCTATCATCTTTACATATTCCCAAATCAACTACCTCTCCTCCAAATTCTCTCACCATACCTGACATCATGTACCTATTGCTTTCAAATATACAAGCATCATAAAGCTTCGATCCGGGTTCAATAAGTTCATCGCCGGTAGCAAATATTGCAACCATTGGCTTCTTATAGATCGGAGCCCTACTGAGTCCTATCGAAGCCATTAGGCCTATATCTTGTGAGCTAAGCCATGTTCCTTTCGTGAGCAGGATCTGTCCGTCCTTTACATCTTGACCCTTAGAAGAGATATTTTTACTACTTTCTATTTGTTTGAAGATCTTAACTGTATTATTTTCTAGATCTGTGTCCTCGACCATTATTACTGCATCTGCACCTTTAGGAACTTTACAACCTGTTGCTATTGCTACTGTCTTTCCAGATTCAACTGTTAACTGTGTACTTTGGCCTGCCGTTATCCTACCTATAACCTCAAGCGAGATAGGATCTTTTATTGATGCTCCCTTAGTGTCAGATGATTTCACTGCATAACCATCCCTATCTGCCTTGTCAAAGGGAGGTAGACATACATGACTCGAGACATCCTTTGACAAAACTCTATTTTGGGCATTTGTTACGGTAACATACTGTGTTGGTCGAGACACTTTTGACCAATCAATACAAGAAAAAAATTTTTTTAGAGCGATATGAACAGGTATATGATTTGTAGGACCACCACGACCCTTTGAAATACAACTCACAGTTATTATCATTATCCTTTACCAACTAATAAAAGCCTTCACATCAATCATAGGTTTCGAATTCACTGCTGTTATGCTTACAGACAAAGTCAAGACTTCCTCCAGGAAGTCGATATCTGTAGGTTCTAATATACGTGTCCTAGATGATCTGAAAGGTGAATGTATAGAGAAGGAACCATTATGGAATACCTGAAAGACCTCAGAAACCGGGTATTCAGAATAGCCATTTCCGTTGGAGTAATTACAGCTTTCTGTATGACTTTTAGCGTTAGTTTCTTCATTTTTGATGATTACAAAATTCCTGTTCCGCGCCTTGACCCTTTTAACAATATAGCAATCCAGGTAATTCTTGTTCTGAAGGAGAATTTAGTGCCCCAAAACGTTAACCTTATACAAATAACACCCATAGGAGCTTTCTCTACACAGATAAATGTCGCGGCCATGCTAGGGGTTATCTTGGCTATGCCAATTATAGTCAAGGAGTTGGCTGCATTCATAGAGCCTGGACTCTATCAACATGAGAAGGCAATTGCAAGAAATTTTACAGGAGCTGCTACAGGACTCTTTGTAATTGGTTGCTTATTTTCTTACTATGTGGTCATACCCTATGTACTTAACTTTTTGTACAAATACGGACAATCCATTGGCATCAGTACATTCTTTGATATTGGAATATTTGTTCCTTTTATAATGCAATTCATGATTATATCCGGCCTTTCATATCAACTTCCAATAATAATGTGGATCTTCACTATTTCTGGAATGGTTGAGTACAAGTTTTGGAGACAAAAGTTAAGGTATGCCGTTATCATAATTGCTATCTTTGGTGCGATTATATCTCCAGATGGTAGCGGCCTTGCGATATGGTTTGCAGCAGGACCAATGCTTCTCCTGTATGTGATCGGTATGTTAGTTATCGAAAAAAAGTTTAAGAGTATACCTCGAATATATTGACATGATCTGTTGTTTTGTTGTTGTATAGATATAAAATTAGGACACTTTATATTATATATAAAGAATTAAGAATGGATGGCTTTGCATTTTCATTGGAGATATAGCTATTTTAAATTCAGCATATCTTCTGTAGACAGCCTATTTTCGATTATCTTGAAAAAGATAACTTAATGCAGTGTAGAAAGAAATTGTAGTTACTTCAATGAATAATCAACGCAAAAAATTTAGTGGCTGTGTCCGCAGCCGCAACCACCCATGTTACTACTTTCATGCTCATTATGAGATTGTTCTGAACATGTAGGACATATACTAGCGCCTGTTTCAGACATGAACATTGTACCACAGGAAGTACATTTTAGTTTTTGGACCCCTTGCATATGATTTCAATCATAATATCCTAATTAAAACTTTGGGATACTTTAAAGTTCCTTAAATAACTCCTAACCCTAAACACTCATATGCCTATTACTAATGCGACGATCTGACTTACAGGAGGCGAATGCATATAATAATTTTGTCAATTCGATAAAAACCGACCATCTAAGATTGCTATTTTCGCGTCTAAAAAATACATGATGTTCAAAATGTATTGAATGGTAAAAGTGTCTGCATAGTTCTGAATATGGAGAAAAGCTCATAATTGATTGAATAAGCAGGCAGCAGCTCATCTATCTGTCTGTTTTTTTACCTATAGTTGATTGGCTGATTTTCTGATTAATATAATGTCCTGTATAGTCATTCATCATAATACTTTAAAGTGTTATCAAACGAGTTTTATGCTCTTCTCTCATGATGTATTCAAAATACTAAACAAACTCGTATCAATAAAATTTTGGGATATTGAGCTATTCAATAAATATAGATGTTAATCTATTCTCCAGCACCATAAGGGGAGAGTGAATTCAAGATCCTGCTAATAGAAATTAGATATGACGGTTTTTATTGTTTCCAAATCTTCGCAGTCAGTTAAATCATAAATCGAAGTCTGGTTCCTGAATGATTCTACATCTGATCGTCCACAGGTTAAAAAAGGATAAGGACCAACAGCTTCAATGATTCTGCCATCCGGACTTGCTCCATTTCTGTGAAGGGATAATAACGCTTGTCCTGTCCGATGCCCTTTTACTTCCTTGCCACATACAATTATCTGACTCATAGCTGGATGATTTAACGTAAAATTGATTATTGTATCCAACCCTTTATTTTCTGAGAGCAATCTGCCAACGATCAAAATTCTACTCATTATATAATCCACATTAGCAATGGTTTCAAGCAAATCTATACTTGATAATGTGCAGATAGCTACACTCTTCCCTTTCCCAATATAATATTCATGCCTGATAGGAAATAGGACTTCACATAACTTACCAGCTGCATTATCCAACGTCTTTTTAAGTTTAATCATTTCATTCAAACCTGAGTTACTCACTTAATTATAGCAATAGATTATTTTTTTAGATTACTGTTTGTTTCTCCAGTAAATACAACTAAGGTGCAATGTTGGTATTCTA
>JBEVTH010000246.1:0-3848 GCA_041156085.1 Candidatus Nitrososphaera maunauluensis | reverse complement strand
TCAAAATACCAAGCTTGACTGTCGACATAGCATCAAAATACCAAGCTTGACTGTCGACATAGCATCAACATGTCAATATAGTTGTCATTAATCACATAGGATTTTATCGGTCACCAAAAAATATCCCCAAGAATACCTAATAGAGTGGACATAGATTCAAGCAGTCCGTTTATCTACATGTTGCAGCATGGAATATCCAAAAGTTCGCGGTGTCCTCCATGCATCAAAAGGAATTACATATTTTATTGAAGGTGATTGCAAAGTATACAAGATTATAGAGATTTCTTCAAATTTGAACACACTCAAGCAATAGTGTTTCGTCTTTTAGCATACCTCATCAGACACTTGTTACATACCACAATACAATAAATTCTATACGATTATTCCTACAACTACCTGAATGTTGCCTCTGTTTCTAAAGAGATTGTTCGCTGGCGCCTTTCTTTACTACCCCTTTTTTCAAAATCTTCCTTCCCACTCTACTGAGTTATCCAAAGGACCAGTATAGTGTGGCTTTGTCTGTGTATGGGCGATTCCATTTACCTCGATCCCGATATGATAACCGGTGTTGATTTCTTGGTTAGAAAAGGCTTGTGATCCTGCAATAACGGTATAAAATAGAATGGGCTCATTATTTGGAATTAAAAGTATAATAAGATAAGAGAATATCATCAACATTACTGTCGATGATCTATTTTTCATATTGTTATACATGGCAGTCACTACTATAGATAAGATTATCTGTAGACAATGACTGAGCGAAACTCCTTCGTGAATAACCGCCTACATTCGTATTTTATTGTCCTTTGTTATATGCTTGTAGGCATCAAGTAGTTCTAATTCTGTTCTAGATATATAGATATATATTGGATATAAGTCCGATCTTGAAGGGTATTTTCTTAACCATAAATCGAAAACTGCCGTTATGTTTATCCTTCTCTAACCTCCGTATAAAGAATGAACAATTAAGCAATATACTGAATACTAGTTTAAAATCAAAACATGGTCTGTATGCCAAAGTGAACATCTTGTCAGGTATTTCTATATAATGTCTTATCTACGCTACTCTACTTCTCCTCATTCGTCGAGCTCAAATATGAGAGATATACATATCAGAACCCATTGACAAACACCGAAGAGAAAGAAGCAATGGTTATTTGATACTAACCAAAAAATCAAATATGTGACTCCAAGCAAGCCTATCGTAACAAGACAATAAAATTTTGATTCACAGAATTGATTTTTGTTTTATTTGCGGCCTTAGAAATATAGATTGATATGCACAATGCGAGCGAGGATACCACGTCAAATAAGGTAAAGAACGATCAGATACCATTATGGAAGCTAATTGACGATCTTTATGAGAGTGTCGATCCTAATGATCCCAAAGAAATCAAAGCAATCGTAGATAAGCTAAAAGCAGTAATTGACGACCTTGCTAGAAATTTTGCTAATGCTAAGAGCCTTATTCTAGAACTAGCACGGCTGATGGATGAAACCAAACAATGTGAGCAAAGTAAAATTTGTAGTAAAATAAAGCAAATATTAAAAGAAAAAATAGCAGATGGCAAAATCACAGGAAAATGGATCGAAAAATGCGTACCACAAGAATACAAAAGAAAGTATATTGTCAAAAGCGAACTGAGTTCGCTTTCACTGGATGATAAGGATACAAGAGCAGCAGAGAAAATTCTAATCTATGCTTCTGGACATTCGTCAAATTCCCTCAATTCTGACAACAGTAGCAGTAACACCACAACAGAGGAAAATAAATCCAAATTTATGGCTAACAAACTTAATCAGAACAATATTCAATGTACCTTAGATAACCAAGGAAAATCATCTTCTGAAAGAGATCGTCTACGGTACAAAGAATTGGAAGGCACAGTTCCTGGACCTGAGTCTGTAGTATCTGCAGAAAATATTCTGCAAAAAAATGTTGATTACAACGATAAAACATATCGGATTCCTAAAGATAAATATGATTTACTTATATCAGCTATAAAAAGTAGCCACGAATATTGTTCTGTAGTATTTGATAATGATGGAATACTAGTCCATGCGAAATCGGATATTTCACCAGATCCGAAAGGACAATGGCTTCAATACTAAGAGAAGCATGGAACATGTCGGAACAATCTATTGATAAAAGATTGTAATGTTGGGCCCTCCTTGGTTGGGTACCTAGTTTTTATTATGTCTTGATCGATATTATATAAATATGACTCCCATTCGACGCTATATAGGATCATAGGTTCCATTTCTTAATGACACTATTTAACGAAGATACAAATTATGAAGTGATGATCTTAACGTGTTATATATCCAAAGTATTTTACATGTTTACAAATCACAATTACAAGTCATATGTTGTATATGTAGGCGTTCTTAGAAAAGTATTTGACAAATGGTTTCATTGAAATTCGTACTTGTCCATCAAGTTATACCAATAATTATTCTAGTTAATACTAGTAGCAAGAAATACTTAAAATTTAGCAGAATTAAAGTTTAGAAACATTTTTTAAAACATAAATATACTAACAATCTTTCATGAGATGCCTATATGCCAACACTGGTAATGCCTTGTGGCAAGACGGCCACTCTAGTAGTAGTAGCCATGTCAATTGGTTTAGTATTATTAATAATGACAAGTAACCCTATTGGAAATCCATCTGCGGTACAAGCAGCATTTGCCCAGGTTCAGCCTGACAATACATACTTACCATATAACGGGTTTCTAGATGTGCCTCCAGAGATGGTCGCAATCCCATAGATTGCAGTAGTATAGGATATTTCTCATCTATCATGCTATCAAATATGAAGAAACAAGTATCAAACTACAGAAGTTATAATATAGTTATCTCAACACTCGTTTTGATTGGAATATTATTCATAGGCCTTGTTGGAAATATATATAATCAGGAGGCTGCAGCCCAGTCTTTTAATTTAAATTTACCCAACATAAAGGCAGATATTCCTGCTGCTGTTGGAACAGGGAAAATTCCAATTCAAATCGGAAACATCATTAGTACAATACAAACTGGTATCCTAGGTCCTGTTCAAAAAATCCGTCTTCCGATCTTAAATAAACCTCCTGTACTTTCAGATGCGAAAAGACTTGTAATAGAAAAAGCTGAAGAAAGAACTCATCTTTATGGTCCACCACTGCAAAGATCAAATCAGCCCATCTTTGGTCCTTTGTTTCAAACTCAAGTTAGGATGACAATTCCAAACCAGACGAGTAACGGTAATAGTACTAGTATTAGTACTAGTAGTAATAGTAATAGCAATAGCAATAGCAATAGCAATAGCAGTAGTAATAGTGTATATCATGGTCAGGCTCTTAATAACCAAGGAAGCAGCAGCCCTACCAATAATAATAATAATAATAATAATAATAACAGCAATAGATGTCAAAGCCTTCCAATAAACGCCATTACAGAGAATGGTCACTACGGCATCAACATAGCCAAAAATGCTGTAGACCATAATTATGCTACTTATTGGTCAAATTTTGGTAGGGGTTCATGGATTCAGGCCGATTTGGGGAAAGAAAAGGTTCTTTGCAGTATAGATGTCGCCTGGTATAGAGGAAACTTAAGACAAAATAATTTTGAAGTATCGGTTTCAAATAATGGTTCTACATTTACAAATGTATTAGCTGATGAAAGTAGCGGAACAACAACATATTTTGAAAGACATGCACTCCCGCAAATTTCTACAGCTAGATATGTTAGAATTACAGTCAACGGGAACTCTGAGAATAATTGGGCAAGCGTAACAGAAATTAATTTAAACGGATATAGTGTTGATAAACCAGCAACAGCAACAGCAACAGCACCAACAGC
>JBEVTH010000245.1:0-3866 GCA_041156085.1 Candidatus Nitrososphaera maunauluensis | reverse complement strand
GTTGCAGATACTGTAAATAACTGAGGACTGCTGACAAATTTAATAGTCTTCGTGGTGGTAGCGCTTCCAACGTAATCATAAACGCCTATTCCCTCTCGTCACGTATCTTAAAAATACATAATAATAGGTTTGATCTATTTTTATATCTAATTAAGTATATGTACAATAGACAGGAGCAGAAGAGAACATTTGTCAAATGATGACTATCAGAAATTATCACAACAAGAAATTGAACTAGAAATTGGCAAGATTCAGGGATGGAAAGTAGTTAATGGCAAGTTGAATCGGAATTTTGAATTTGAAAACTTTGTTCAGGCATTCGGTTTTATGACACAAGTGGCAATACAAGCTGAAAAGATGAATCACCATCCGGAATGGTTTAATGTTTATAATAAGATTGAGATTAATCTCGTAACACATGATATTAATGGAATCAGTAATTATGATATTAAATTGGCCGAAACTATTAACCACCTTTACAGTAAAGAATTCCGTTGAATCATAATAGACAAATACTAGAAACCGAATCAATACACCGTATCGCAATATACTAGGGTTGACTTATTGCTAATGCTTGTGTTTCTCTACATGATAGAGAAATTACATGTTTACTATGTTGTTCAGTTACTATCACATCATGTCATCAGTATCACTTCGACACTAATCTTGCATAAGCGAGTAATGCTGCAATCGTTTTGCAATCTTCAATTTCCCCATTAATGCATTTTTCAATTGCAGCGGTTAGGTTTGTGCGTTTTACTTTGATATTTTCATCAACATCTAAATTTTCTTTCTTATTTATTTTTCTCAAATCTGTTGCAACAAATACATACATTAGTTCAGTATCATATCCTGGAGCTAAATACCACTGCAATAGTGGGAATAATTTACCCGTATAACCTATCTCTTCACGCATCTCTCTAAGAGCAGCCTGTTTTGGACGCTCGCCTCTTTCTATTTTACCAGCGGGAATTTCCAACAACGTTCTGCCAGCGGCGTGGCGATATTGGGTTACAAGAAGTATCGAGTTTCCACCAATAATTGGAATCAGTCCTATAGATGGCAAATGCTCAACAATTTCCTTCTCAATTATCTTGTTATTTAGCTTAAACTTATCTACCCTGATCGATATTTCACCTGAATAAATGTTTTTTGTAGATAAAATATTCAGCCTCTTCCCGTATCGCATATTGTGTTTCTTTACTACAATCACAGGGTTTATTATATCGTATCAACCTAAGGCTATAACTACTATGTGTGAACACACACTTTCATTTATACAGCATATTTTTTTCTTATGAAGGTGTCATATATAGTGTGGCTTAAAAAGAATATAATAGACGGGAAGAAGTATATATTCATATCAGGACCGGAGCAACTATTAAAACGGTGGAGATCTGTGTAGCATAATAATGCTAATTTTAATCGAGTTTATATTATCACGAGGGAACGTTATAAATCCACGTCTACGGGAGGCCTATTATGTCGTAAGTAAACAAATGTAATACTGCATAAATTCCTTAGCTACAAATTAGTCTCAATCTGATCAAGTATCATTATTTTGGAAATAACCTTTAATTGCGTAACGCTATATTTAAAAACAATAATTCATTTTGGTTTAACTGATACAACCATTTTCTTATTTATCATCTGATTTGACAACTTTTTAACAAATATTTTTGCTATCTCAAACGCCATCATGATATTCATTGTAATAGTGATTCTGATAGAGATTAGGTGAATAAGATGCGTTGTCACAATTGTGTTGTGTTGAAAAAATAAAAACACTATTGTTTTAGTCCATCTATTTGAGATAAGGTCCATTGTAACCTTTCTATTTCAGTAGATAAAATCTCATTATGCATAGGCACCGTGAAATAGCAAAGATAGATAGAGTCGTAGAGTCTATCTGAATCAGTTACGCTATCGAAAATAAAGGACTTTAGTTGAAAAAACAATGTTGAAAAATAAGACTTTTGGTAGCAGAAGTTTCTAGATTATACGTTATCATGGTGGCTTATTTAACCATTACCACCGGGCTGTTTATGACAATATTTGTATTAGATATCTCAACTTCTCCATTCTTTTTTGCAGTCATTACCTCAGCTACAGACTTCAATATCCTAGGGGTGGTGTTAGGATTCCATTTTACAAAGTTCAGCTGATATAACGGACTATATCCTTTTTCTCCTGGCAATGCACTTGCAATACCTAGTTGGAATCCCATGGGAGATCTGCTTGTCTTAATGCCATTATCAAAGTCATAACCTTGCTGACGGGAAGAGTTTGAAGTAGATGCCAAATTAGGGGCAAAATTTACCTTAAAGCCAGTGTTATTTGTTATAGATTTAGCAACCTGATTATCTGACGCATCAGTCGCTATAAAGAATGCAATTTTTCCATGTACATATCCTTTTGACAATGGTATTGACACGGTGCTTGATGCAGCCTTACTGTTAGAAGAAGGAGCTGGTGTAGTAGTAGTGATAGATGAAACATTGTTTGTTTGTTGCTGCTGCGCTCTAACCAGATGCTGCTGTAGTAGTTGTGTCCCTAAGATAACAATAGCAGTTATTAAGACCACTGTGATAGGACTATATATTTTATGAATCTTGACTTTGTTCATACTAACATACTATCTTATGAATTATAAATGTAGTTCTATTGTAAAAAGCAGACGGGCATTGACAAAGAAAGGACTTGATGTTTATGGTGAATTCACTACTCTACTGAAATTAGGTGTGAATTCACGAATCTCTGTCATTCAATGGTATTAATAAATTGACGCTAAGATTAATTTTACTGTGCAGCAGCCAAGTTATTATTATCTACTGTTGATGAACTACTAGTAGCAACCATGCTACTTTTTAACCCTGCAAGCATACGAGTAATGTCATACGTGCTAATCCAGTCTTTTGTCTCAAGGTCATTTGCAATTGCTGCAATAAACTTATCTCTGATATTATTGGCATATGGAAGAGGAACACGAACATCCGATGATCTTTGAAGTATGAGTTGAACATCCTTAAAAGCTGATAAGAGGTCAAAGCCGACATTATCAAAATCTCTTGTGCGTATTCTGTTTGCATATTGCTTTAAACCAGGATACTCAAATATCATTTCTAACAAGTGGTTCATAAGTTGCAAATCGATATTACTTTTTTCTCCTAAAACATATACCTGTCCTATAAGATCAAGAAGCACTAACATCACGTAATTCGCTGATAGTTTTAAGGTATTGGCCTGGGCATGTTCGTTTCCCAGGTTGATAACCTTTTGGCAATAACTATTAAACAATCTATTGCATCGCTCAATCACGGCTGCGTCACCTGCTACAAATGTAGTAAGCTTAGATGCTTGAGCAGCTATTGGATTTCCTAATACTGGCGCAGCTAAATACGAACAACCATGAGCATGATGCATTTCAGCTAATCTGGTGGAAAGAGATGGAGAAATAGTTGACGTCCCGATATGGATTTTATTTGGTTGTAAGCCTGATAATATTCCTTCTTCACTGGTGACAACATCCAAAAGTGCACGGTCATCTCTTACACTAGTCAGTAAAACATCTGATTTTGCAGCAGCTTCTTTTGGACTAGCTACACTAGTTGCTCCAGCTTCTACTAGAGTACGAGTCTTCTCTGATGTTCTATTATAAACTATAAGAGTAAATCCAGATTTTAGAATATTATTAGCTATGGCGGTTCCCATTCGGCCTAGGCCAATAAATCCAACATTTTGGATAAATTCTACTGTCATAAGTTGCCCACATTACTCTATCCTCTCTTCCTAATAATATTTACAGTTGGACGTTCTATTTTAGGAATTGTGACAAAATTCACTTTTTACTACATTCATACTTATGT
>JBEVTH010000244.1:0-3874 GCA_041156085.1 Candidatus Nitrososphaera maunauluensis | reverse complement strand
AGGATTTCCTATTAAAAGTATAATATCTACTATTCCGTATTATGAGAAGAAGGAATGACTTGTAAAGGTATCTGTATACGTCATAAAGCACAAAAACCGGTTGGTTCTGGTCGCTATGCTACTGGTCAAAAACGTTGTCAAGTATGCGAACTATTCATAAGATGGGATGGATTTTGGTGTCCTTGCTGTGGATATAGATTAAGAACAAGACCACGTAATCTGAAATACAAAGCGAAGTTAAAAGCGAGAAAGGAAATAGAGGAAGCCAAAATTTTATTATCTGTGCGGAAGACTACTGCTCAAAAAAAATAATAGTAGTTCAGTAACTCAGATACAATTAAGTAATGTATGCTAGCGATGCATCCATTACAGCTTCTATTTTATAGCTGTGGCTTAGTGTCTTTTTTGTTTTTAAATATCATCATTGCTTAGAGAGATTTACCCTTGTCTCATATTTGCAGCCCTAAAAATATCTAATCATAAAATATTGATAGAGTAGCGGTTTACTAGCCCAAACTGGATGCACGATCCTGATTTTTTAAAATTCCTTTTCAATAACTCATAAAATGACTTATATCCGAAAAGGAAAATAGTAAGAACACTAAGTATAACCATCAAATCGTAATGGTCGGAGTAGTATTACGAGGTATATTGCATGGCTTATTCAAGCCGAAAAATAGCGAGTATCCTAACAGCACATAGCCAAATCTAAAGAAGAAAAATTAATTATGTGCTCTATATATGGTTCTATGGCAACGGCGGTGAAATTGTTAAGATATCAGAACAGGAACATATCACTTCTTGACAATATTCGAAGTTACATTTATTACTCTGGGCTTCTTTTCCATGCCTTTCTTGCCTATCGCAGAACTTATCGTAACTATTTCAGTATTTGTAGACATATCTTGAGAAGAGAATATCCCGTTGATACAATCTTAAGAAATGGAGGCAATGTCAGATTGTACGACCATTCACAAGTTTCTTCTGTTGCATTATTGCAAGGCCACAATGATGTTGAGTATGATATTGCAAATGATACAGTGACTATACCGTTACTCCCTTATAACTCAGACCGCAAAATAAACGTGAAATTACATGGAGGTATAAGCAACGGCGATGTAGTAAATATTTTTTTGCAGAATTATGTATATCACGTCCTGCCAGTAAAAGGAAAGGTGGTTCTAGACGTTGGTACGAACATAGGTGATTCGCCTATTTACTTTGCCTTAAACGGCGCTGAAAAGATAATAGGTCTTGAACCTTATCCAAAAAATTATGAAATTGCAAGAAAGAACGTTGAATTAAATAACCTTTCAGAAAAAATTACTATTCTCTTAGCTGGTTGTTCTTCCAGAATTGGACACACATTTCTTGATCCTGCTTATACTAGTGGTGATAGTCGTTTAATAGATAATTTCAAGAACGGCATAAGAATACCTTTATTGACTTTAGAAGATTTATTAAAGCAATACAATCTATTGCATACAAGAAGTATCCTGAAAATGGATTGTGAAGGATGTGAATACGAAACTATCCTCTCTTCTGCTGACGATATATTGCAAAAGTTCAGTCACATTCAAATCGAATATCATTATGGGTACAAAAATCTTAAAGAAAGATTGGAAGATAGCGGTTTTAATGTTACTGTTACCAAACCAATGATCGATCTAAGCTATAACCCTAGAAGAATCATAGGATATATCTATGCGGTTCGAAAATAGTTTGTTGTGTATTTTCATCATCGGTCAGTTTCAATCATATGACTTATATCGGATAATTTTCAAGGCAACTCCAAAAGCTATGAGATAATATGCATAAGAGGCAATTTGATTCGCAATAGGCTCCCTTTGTTGAATCAATAAGATCGGCGCACAAATTAAAATGATGATTGCAACAAATACTGGAAATTCGGGTCTGTCAATACTCAACAGACTTTTTAGCATAAATTATCGCCCGCAATCAATAATTCGTCTCACTGTTAAATTGGTCAATATAAAACTCTTGTGTACAGATTTCTTTACCGCTGCAGCATGGAATGACTATCGTCAAATTGGTGACTTAATCAATCTCTCGCTTTTAGAATACAGTTATGACATTAACATCAAGATAGGATAATATGTAACGTAAAATTACTGAGACAAGACCACCAATATTTATAAAATAGCATTTTACAATAACGTAATATGAATAGGGTTGACACACCTAACAAAAATGGCCACTTGTTATCATTACTTTTACTATCCTTAGTATTCGCAATAGGTCTTCTATTTTTTATGAATCAGAATGCCTATTCCCAAACCATGGGAAATGAGACTATTTCTTCAATACTTAAGAACTTTAGACTGCCATCAGAAAAAGATGTTAGTGGTCATTATAGCAATCCTCAATTTGGAATTACAGATATTGTATTTCCAGATGGCTGGCATGGTACCGAAATTACAGGTCCATTTGGACTTAATGTAATCATGCACGCTGGTAACCAGAGTGAAACCCTGGGAACATTGTTTGATAAAAGACCTCATCCAATACAACCACAAATCACATTCCAGGTGATTAATAATTCAGACCTTGCTAGGCTGAATTCACTAGCCAGTAAGTTTAGTCCCGAAGCCAGTAGTTTTTCTATGTCTAAAAACTGCAAGCCATTATCTCAAAACTCTACATCTGTTATTGAAGGTAAGACCTTTAACGTAATGACAGTCGAATGTCCATTCTCTTCTCTGCTGAAGTCACGTGCAACAGCATTAAGTAGTAATGAAAGCAAATTCAGTAATAATAATAGTATCTTATCATCGCTACTCAAATCAATTAATTCCAACGGTGTTATGCAGGCGAAGTTATATGAATATAAAACAGGCGATAGAACTTACAGATTAGCTCTTATTGTTAGTAACCAATTATTTTCTAACTCTCCAACTGCAGAAAAGCCAGATATTGGCAAATATCTTTCAGTTATAGATGCGACCGCAAATACTTTGAAATTAAAGTAAGTAAATGAAATAGGAAATCGCTTGTAGCTTTAAAGAACCGATCTATCATGAAATACCTTCATAGTGGAGAACAGTCGTTCATGTAATGAATCTCTCAACTATTTCCAGTATCAGAAAATTTGATAGCCTAAACCGAAACCGAAATCAAACTCAATTAGAGGTTTCCACTTGTTGTTTCCTCCTAGTGCTAAAATTACTGTCATAATATTATTAATAATAAATAAATGGATAAATCAATTTGCTATTGACACATGATTAGATATCTATCTCACATCTCCGCTTTTGTTCTTGATATCAAGGAGGTCCTTTTTTAGAAATCTGGTACTAGAAAATTAGTTTTAGATGCGAACTCATAAAACTACCCAAACCAATGCTAATCCGAACTCATCTAAAGAGAGCACTTCAGTTGAGTATTTCTTATATACTTCTGATACATCTGTGTCTTAAGTAAGGTTAGCGTACCGTATGTAACCTATTAGTTTTAGTCTTCCCTATCTTATGATACTGGTATTAAAAATAATTCTTATGAATTTGTAGATAACAAAACTATAATAGATACCACGTATAAAAACGATGCATCATATGAAAAGAGATAAAGATATTTCTTTTATTAAAAGCACAATTCAAAAACACAAAAGCAAAATGACTGCGCTATTAGCCACATCGCTATTAGCCTTTCTTCTGATAAGCACGATGACAATCATTTCTCCTTCCGTAATATATGCCGCCAAGTCCGGTGGCGGTAATGAAACATCCCCATCTGAGAGTCAAGGTGGATCGGCACCTTCAGGACCTACAACATGTCCTGATGGTTCATCACCGGATGCTAACGGTAACTGTCCTTCTCCCAATCAGGCAACTCCTACAACTCCTACAACACCTAC
>JBEVTH010000243.1:0-3918 GCA_041156085.1 Candidatus Nitrososphaera maunauluensis | reverse complement strand
TATCATAAGATATATGAAACAGTCAAACTCAGAAGAGTATTAATTCAAATTTACCTTTATTGCTCTTAGGAATGCAACAGCTTCATTTTCAACGCCTATCATCAACACGTATTGTCCAGGCTTCAAATCCAAGGATGGTTTAAAGGTAAACGATAATTGCTTTGATTTTCCACCTGCATTAATTGAAAATCCTTCTTGGCTAAAGGATCCCGTAGAATTTCCAAGATCTCCTGTTGGAGTAAGGGTTCCTGATGCTATCATGTGAATGCTCGAATTAGGGAAGGAAGAGGACGATCGTCCTGTAACCTTAACTTTAATTTCTCTATCTTCGCCTCTTTTTAGTGTCAGTTCCTTTTGAGGAGAAGTAGTTACTGAAAATGGCATACGGTCCTTTGTATCTAACTTGCCAATCTTATTCTCTGACCATTCAGTAAACCATACCTGTTTATTATTTCTTATAGAAAATTGTAGCACATTAGCAATACCACATGTCTGGCTGCTATTGGTATTTGTATTCTTGCTAGGTGGACAGTTGGCCCATATCCTATTTTGTGATGGGATCCAATACTCAGTCAATATCATTTTAGAAGGATCAAATCTCCCGATTTTGTTACCTTCCTGTTCATTGAACCAAAGAGATCCATCAGAAGCCTTCTGTATCCAATATGGGAGAGTGTATGCATTTTTGGAAATGTTGCTGTAATTGACAGGAACTTGACCTCCATTACTACGACCAAAAACTCTGGGAGATACTTTTGAAGTAACAAACTTTATGATATTACCACTGTCTGGATTTAGTTTGTAAAAAATGCTGGTTCCCGCATTTGTTATCCATAAATGCCCTGAATCATCTACAGCCATTCCTAAAGGAGAGCTTAATTCTGGGGGCAAATCAAAGGTTTCAAAGGATTGCGTGTCTAAGTCATATCTGAATATTTCACCTTTTCTTCCATAAGATAGCATAGATATCCATACAGAACCTTTCTCGCTATCAAGTGCAATTGAACCAGTTGTAATTAAAACTGGGTCAATGCCATTAAAACGATTAATGGGAATGGGGATGTGTGAAATCCCATCAGAGGTACCGTTTTTCATTTTGGTCATATCTCCAATCCATAGTGAAGCTGAAAATGTTCCTACAAAGAACATAAGATTATTCTTATGGTCAATCTCCAAAGATATTGGATAGGTTGTTCCAAAAGAGCTAGAATTACTTGGAATCTTATATATCTCAAAACTTTGTGAAGACTTAATAAATTTCCATATTGAATTTTGATTTACATCAGTAAACCAAATATCTCCTCCTTGTTGGGTCCTAGAACTGCTATCATCAACCTTTAAAGACCATACCTGAGAGTAACCCACTGGGTCTTGACGTGAACTCCAGTTAGGTATGATATATTCCTGATCGAATTTGTTTTGTTTTATATCAAAACTACCCAAGACCCCCTTTTTTGTAGATACATACCAAACCCGATGAGCATTGTTATCGACACCAATGCCTAGAGGCATTTCACAGTTTTGGGGAAGAGTAGTTTCTGTTATATATCTAGTTGAGTTAGGTGTCGTTGTACTAATGTTAGTACCGCAAAATGCCTCTTGAAAGCTTTTAATGGCAGCAGTTTGATCTTCTTTTTGTGTTGTTAAAGAAGAATTTTGCGGTTTTATATTAATCATTGAATTGTTTTTGTTATTTGCTAAAATATTGGTATTTGAATGTATGAAGGTAATGTGCTTTTTTTGGAGTAATACTTCAGCAGCGGCATATTGTTGTTGTTGTAGTAGTAGCACTAGTATAGACGTAATAGAAGCTAATGAAATCAAGATTAAACTAAGTAAGGAAATTAAAGAAAAAGTCTTAAACATAATACAATACTCTAGATTCACTTTGTGAGCTTCTGTTGCATATGTATTTACTGTCGTTGTCATTGTTGTTCTAATACTAATCTTTACCTCTTAAACATGCGACATACTGGAAAGCTTTTTTATATCTGACAAATACACGATGAGTACAAAAATAGACTGATTTGAAAAAATATAATGCCATATACTTGCTTTTTTTATCTTAATAGTTCTTTTTGACTAGCTTTTATTGTTCTTTCTTTAATCAGTATTAATGCAGTTATTATTATATAAGCGACCTGAGCTATTTCGCATGTAAGATCTACTATGTCCGTACCTCCACCTCTTCCAGTAACAGGATTTCCAGGCACCCTAGTTACTACATATAGTATTATGAAAGCTATGTTTCCCGCAATTCCCACATAATACCATATTCTTCCCCATCTTTTTATCATGGGCAATATCCAAAATATTTGTGCAATACCTGATCCTAGAAAGAATATTGGATTCCACGGGCGTGTTGCAAAATGTTGTAGCATCGGAGGTACAAAGTATAGTGGCATAAGTAGATGTACTATTCCAGCTATTCCTGTAGCAGCTGCAGCTGCAATAAAATAGTAATGATAGCAATAAGAAGATAGCTGTTTAGTGTTATTTTTTGTCATATTACTATTCTAGCTCCTATCCTTGTTATTTCAAGTCGTTTTGCCTTGGATAGCAGTATTCCCAAAGTGGTTATTAGTGGCCTTAGGATCAACCATTATGTTCATGTCACCATTATTTGATAGATTTATACTAATTGGAACATTGCTAACAGGCCCTTCCTTCATAGATATAGTAGCTGTGCCATTATATGTACTACTGCTAGTGTTTGTTTTTATCTGACTTCCTCCAATCTTGAAGTCTGTTATGGAATGTTTATGCATAGCTGAGCCATCTAATTTCATCATACTAAAGTCAGCATTAAAAGTAGGAGAATTAGAATTCAAATTCTTGAGATTCCATGTACCTGAAACTTTCCATGCTGGTTTAGCATCCGGACCATTTTGTACGCTTGCAATGGTTCCACTCTTATCAGATGTGGCAGTAGCATTTGATGCTGAGGAAGAGGAAGATGATGATGACGATTGATTGTTTTGTGCGTACGTGATATTGACCAAAGGTGCTGTTATATACATAAGCATCAACGCTAGTATGCCAATAACAATCGCACTTTTTCCGTTATACTTGCTACATATATTATCAATTTCCATATTTTCTTACTTCGAATAGCCTAGGACATTAAATTATATAAACATAGTGACATATTTGTCATTATATAGAGCCAAATTTTAGACGCAATAGACATACAGCTTATTCATCATCCCTTGTATTTCCAAAACGGTAGAACTTTAATGCTAGTCTAAATGCATCAAATATATCATTATATGATGTAGATTCTTTGTCCAGCTTTCCATCAATATCTTATCTTTAAATTCACCATTCTGAACTCAGTATATTACATTTGAGCAATTTATATAAATTAAACTAATAGTAAAATGACGTGGAGAATTTGAAAAGAAAAAACTGTAACATCTGTATCCCTTCACAAAAGGGGAAGAACCTTAGGAATCTACTGATATACACCTCTCCTATCTTTTAGTCTAAAATTGAGCAGGTAACTATTCAATGGTGAACACACTACCTATGCTATATGTCCTAATTTCTTGGAAAGTGTTTTAAAAAGTCAAGTATTTGCTGCCTGTGTGACTGCGAAAACACAAAACCCTCATCATGTGTTAGTCCCCAAGTCATTGTAGCTCTATAACCTAATCCTTTTGCCTTTGTGACAATATCTTTGTTTACTTGAACCTCAAACTTATCTGCATAGGCTGATTGCTGGTTTTCATTTACATGTGCTAGGCCGCATTCTCCTATTATGATATCCTTTCCATTGAACATATTTTTATTACGAATGTCATATGCTAGAAAGCTCTGACCATCTCCGGGATTAACAAGGTTCTCATCAGTATATACATGCACATCAGCAAAATCAAGGAATGAAGACATAGCTGTTGCTGTCTTATAATTTAGACA
>JBEVTH010000242.1:0-3919 GCA_041156085.1 Candidatus Nitrososphaera maunauluensis | reverse complement strand
TAAAGGTACTCATTATGTAACAAATATGAGACTAACACTTGAAATTCTCAAAGCATTACAAGATTTTGAGTTTGTCCTAGAGGTTACAGGTGATTATACTGGTACATTAACTGGCAGAGGAGCGTCACATGAACCTAGACGGATAGATAAAGACCATACACAGTAGCGGATCTTTGTCATCAAGGATCTAGTAACAACAGGTACAGTATGAGCACCTTGTGTTCAGAGCTAATTAATCTAGATGTTATAGCTATTATCTTCAATATTAGTGGCATTATAGAATCACTCTGCTAGAAACAGTAGACCTAATCTTCCATGAGAAGTTAAAAGGGGTTATAGAAATACCAGAACACATCATGACCATACTATATATGTCAACTGCAGGTGGAATCTCATCAACCTAATCGAGGGGCATGTAAAGCCTTCATTATATAATAACTAATCAAGCATTGTTTCTTCGACCAATCTTTTGAGTTTATATTCAGACCACTTTTCTAAATCTGGAATTGATGCTGGATTTTTTATTTTATCTTTTGACACGATCTTTTTCTTTTCGAGTATTCTTGATGCTGACGATGATGATTCAACAGTAGTATTCGCTAATGAATTATTTAGAATCCATCTAATACTCTTCAGGTAATAATAGTAATCGTTAAAATGAGTCATCTTTCTGATTTAGCTTATCACTTATGTAATCAGGTTTAAACGTTCTTCACTCTGCCACTACTACAGACCAAAAAAGGAATTAAAAACCTATGATTTTAAAGATCGACTATCGGCAAGAGATCAACATACATTTGACAAAATTTCCCTTTTTATTGTAATAAGCTTCTATAAAGAGTGGGACTAACATTTTCGAAATTTAATATCTTTCTATATTCTCCTAACACCCCATGAAAACGGGAGATATATAGAATCTATCTCTGTTATTTAATTAAGTGATATCTATACTCCAGCAGTATTCTCTGGATGATTGCGCTTACAGACATGAGTACTATGACCGCGTAATGAAAAGAGTAAGGATATGTCTTCGCCCGTGATCGAATCCTTGGTTAAAATGAAGTTAGGAACATTGTTTTAATCAATTTGGCTTGATTATAGAGATTGTTTGCTTGGTCCCGCAGTTTCTGGTTCTGTCACCTTTAGATCATTTAATACTTTGGTAATGCCTGGTATATTCCATACTTCCTCACCAACCAAGCGTCTTTCTTCATATGTTTTTATATGACCTGTTAGAATCACGGTTGCATTATTTACGGATATCTCAATGCCATCTGAATTAACCTTAGTGCTTTTTGTTAGTTTTTCCTTAATAGTATTTTTTAGATCTTCATCAGTTTTGCGGCCAGGAGCCTTAGATGAATCATATGGCTCATTTCCCCAATAATATCCAGAATAAGAATCTTCAGACGGCTCTTTTCTAGGTTCTTCTTTATCTTGACCCATCATATAATGATGTATAATACATCAATATGTATGTACTATGTTAACGAATAAATGTGCTTCTGACTAAATTTGGTAATGGACCACCAACACCACAAACCTGTCCTGATGGTTCAGGAGTGGATGCATCCATGCTGAAATATACACTTCTAAAAATAGTGAACAGAGTATGACTAAATTTGCAAATGAGATACTCAAAACTAAAGCAGAAGAGTCTGCTATAGAATTTGACAATCGTTTGAATTTAATTAGTGAATCTCAATTCATTAAGACCGCTATTCATTAATTTCGATAGGAGTTACTGCATGTATTGGTGAAAATACAATATCACAGAAGTGACAATATATTTCGCGATAACGATAGGATTTGTCTTTGATATTTTTTGTAAGTACAACGTATCTGGAACTATGACATCTTGGACACCCTTGCAATTTTTTATTTAGTCCTATCTTAGTGCTCTTGTCATTATCTCTGTAATCAATCCGCATTCAAAGTGTTTTTACAAATGATCTTTTAGATGGTAAGTCTAATTGTTTACATCATTTTTTATTAAAAATCATAACTTACTATTCGTACTTGTTATATTATGAGATTATTTCCTCATGTCTCTGCTGCTAATTCTCATAATCTTTCATGAGTACATTGATAAACAATGCTAAGATATGTGGGGAAATGAAACAATATTCTGATTTTCTTATTTAATACATATTTTTTGGTAGTTGATAAATTATGTGTGTATTACAATGAATAATAAAAACAAACTGATATATCTACTTCATATTATAAGAATAGTAGGTTTAGTGCCAATCGCACAAGCACAAAGTTCTGATTGGAATTTAACAGTGAATATCAATAAGGTCAACTTGGAGAAAATACAATAGGTGTTAATATAAAGGGACCGTTTGGATATACTGATAGCCAAACTGTTGCAAATGGACAGTCTCTTATTGCCTCTTTTACTATTCTAGGTAGTGCAGTACCAGTAGTCCATAGCTTCATAATACTCGTAATGTCGAAATCATAAAACACTTAGAGATGGGGATTTGCAAGGAGTAATAGAAGTCTAAAGATATTTCCAGCTGCTGTATCGCCATGATGTAAATATTGACATGATGGCGAAGAAAGGAGTGCAAAAACATTAAAGATTAGGCAAGAAAGCAGTAGAGAATTCATTTCAATACTTTCAAATCAGTTTTTATATTCTTTAGACCTTTTATAATATTAGATACGGCAACAGGCTTGATATGATCAGTAAAATAAAACCTCAAGAAGCTAGAATAGATTTTTCATTCAAAAGAGAAGTATTCTTCATCATTGCTGGAGGTATAATCGGAGCCTTAGTTATGGCGATTCCTTTTACCTTTCCTTTTACAGGACGTGGTTCGGGGTATGCACTCACTTGGATAGTATTTGGACACATAGTTGGTGTATATTCACCCATCTCGTTGACCATCATTGCAGGAATATTGATTCACTTACTAACTGGAATCTCAATTGGAATAATATCTGGAATATTTTTGTACAAGACGAACATTTTGAATATAAGTAAGCCATCAAATGGTTTACGTTATGGTTTATTTGTTGGCGCTCTTGTTTACATGATTTTTTCCATTCCAGTAGGACAATTTGTTCTAAATCCAGAATTCAGACATACGCTATCAAACAATGGGAATTTTGATAAAAATAATAAAAATAATGGTGATGGCAATAGTGACATAGTTGGCTATAAAGCAGAAAAAAGTTTATCAACAAAAAGCGATGGAGTCGGAGCACCAGAAGGAGTATCTAACAACATGGCCACGACAACAACATTCTCAAACATCCAGTTGAACTCTATAATCTTTTCCATTTTGATTAACCTATTATTTGGAGTTACACTAGGTCTGTTTTCTTCTTTATTATCTATACAATTCGGTTCTAGGTACAGGTGTCCTAGCTGTGAAATATCTTTTTCAAGAATTGACATTCTTCAAAGCCATTTAGAACTTGTACATAGCGACAAGCCCATAAATAGACAAAGAATAGTTATTCTGGGTGGTGGATTTGGTGGGGTAGCTGTATTAAAAAGATTGCAAAGTAAGTTTCAGAGTAATATAGGTATCGACATTATCATGGTAAGTAAAGATAACTATATGCTATTTACACCAATGCTTCACGAAGTAGCCTCTGGAATGATAGAAACAAGACATATTGTAACGCCTATAAGAGCCTTTTGTAATAGATCAAGATTCTATGCTGCCATGGTTGAAGATATAGACCTAAAAAACAAGAGAGTTATGATTAGATCCTCAACAAAGTTGAATACTGATAGATCAATAATATCAGAGCATAGTATTTTCCAATTAAATCACACTAAATCGTTGGATTATGATTACCTTGTAATAGCATTAGGAGGTGAAACAAAGTTCTTTGGGATGTCAGATATACAAGAAAATGCTTTTACGATAAAGAATTTAAATGATGCTATAAATCTGAG
>JBEVTH010000241.1:0-3949 GCA_041156085.1 Candidatus Nitrososphaera maunauluensis | reverse complement strand
TGTAACCTATGTCAGTATGTGAAATTGTAACCTTTGTGTGTAAGTACTACAGTTAGTCTTACTGGAGAATCTTTAGGAAGGTTACGTTGTGCTAATATACTAGTAGTCGTAACGACTTGATTTAAGGTAAACCTGCGGTCATTCGTGGCCGATATGGTTATTGTACGAGAGTCAGTAGTATGATATGCATGGCTGAATGTAAACGGCTTATTACCAATCGGTGGAATGATGTTGTATCTAGATTTTCCATCGCCCCAATCTACCTGAATCGAAGTTATATGAGTTCCATATTTGGCAGTTACATTTCCAGTCAGTTCTACATTCAAACCTCTGTCGATCTGTATATTAGGTGTGATGTTAAATTCAATTGGACAGAGGTCAGGACGACAGTATAATAGGATATTTACGGGATTTACAGGATATTCTACGGTTTTATCTTTGAAGTACGCAGTGACATTTATACGAGGACCTGCAAAAAGACCGTCAAACCCTATTTCAAAATTACTTCGTGAGTCATTTGTGATTCTTCTATCTATGCCTCCTGGGACGCCTTTAAAGTAAGGATAAGATGCATAACTCACCTTTTCGATTGTTTGACTATGCGGGTCTGCTTTTGTAAACACTGTCAACCTCCAAAGTGGAACTGTTTTAGTCGTGGATGAGTTCATGACGATCGTTAAATTATACTCTACTGAGAACTTATGTGACGGATCCATAGTTTTCACAATAGGGGGAGTACTTTTTGACCCTGCATTTTGTGCAAGGACAATAAAAGGTTGATAATTGAATTCGCAATTGGAAGGTCAAATATCCTTTGTTTTTACAATGGCAGCAAATGAGCCGATCATCACAGACAGGAAGTGTTTCGACATCGCAGTTTGCATGATGAATTCCACCAAGCTTTATGTTCATGACATTGTCCATCTTCTTCGCCCAAGTGCTCCTTTAGTCTTTTATATCGAACCCGATCAATATCAATACTGATACCAGACATGTTACATTTTCAGAGTTGACCATATTCTGATGACAAATCTGACATATACGGCCTGATGGCGAAGTCCACATCCTTAATGCTCTACCTCCACTTTTTGACAGGCAGGAGCATTTAGGTGGTTGCAGAATTCAATGCAAAAATTTCATGATCATTATTGTACGGATATACGCTCCTGTTGACCAATTAAGCTTCTCATGCATGAAGACCTCCAGGTTAACAGAAGTAGACACTAATTTTTAGTCGGTATGGCCATCCCATGAAGTTGCAGAACCATGACCGGGTAAATAACATAACTATGACTAGTTAGCTTCCTTGATGTGGCTTCGAGGGATTAAGGTTATTTTTTTCTTATTTAGTAATCGGAATCAGTTGCTATTTATATCCGCTAATTATTATCATAATGAATATTTGATTGGTTGAATCTATGGATACCGATAGCGAGGTGGAGAGAACAGAAATTTGGCATGGGATGGATAACATAAACAGTAGAACTGTGCAGATTTTGTATAATATAAAATCAGAACTCGATGTTTGTATTGGAAAAGAAATTCCATACGTACTGCTTACAATCGAGCAACTTAGAAATGCCTACATATATTTTAGAAAACATGGGCTCAAGATTAAAATTATCACCGAAATTACCAAAGATAATGCCTCCTATTGTAAAGAACTCATAGAAATTTCAGGCGCAGAAATAAGACATTTTGATGTAAAAGGAAACTTTAGTATTGCCGATAAAAAATATTATGGCGCCACTCCGGCAGTGCAAGAAAAACCTCCCTCGACACCACAACTAATCTACAGTAATGTTAAATCATTTGTAGAACAGCAGAAATATTTCTTTGACATGCTTTGGAGTAAAGCAATTTCATCAGAGCAGAAAATCAAAGAAATAGAATATGGGATAGTGCCAGACTTTATCGAAACCATTAGAGATTCTGAAGAAATTCAGAAAGTTGCTATAAGTTTGTTAAATTCTGCTAAAGAAGAAATATTACTAATACTTCCTTCTGCCAATACTTTTCATCGTCAAGAATATGCTGGCGTAATACAATTACTGGAGGATTTGTCTACGTCAAAGTCCATATTGCATATTAGGATTATGACACCTGCTGACTACAGAATAAAGGATGTAGTCAAGAGACTAAAAGAACAATATTCTCATCGAAATATACAGATCCAATACATTCAACAGTCATCAGAGACCGCAGCATCGATATTAGTCATAGACAGGAAATTCTCATTATCTATAGAAGTAAAGGATGATACACTGGATAGTTTTGATTATTTAGCAATTGGATTAGCAACTTACTCAAACAGCAAGTCGACTGTACTATCCTATGTATCTATGTTTGAAGGATTTTGGAGACAAGCTGAAATTTACGAAGAGTTAAAAGAATCAAAGATTCAGTTGGACCGTACACGAAATGAACTTGACGACATGAAGCAATATGTAACAGAGGTATTAAAAGAAGTGCATGATAAAAGAAGTTAACTGCTATCTTTGGTCTGTTAGTGTATATTTACAAGGATGAATGAGTGTTGAAGATATTGTGACAAATATTTGAAAAGGCTCTATATACGGTCGATTATGAAAGTAGATGTGGGATGAAACTAACAACATCAAAGTCCTATTCAATGGAGAATTTGTTACGTTTTAGTTGAATATCAAAAATTCATACCAGATCATGACGTTATTCCAAAAGAGCATCTTCATATCCTTTAGTTATAGAGTATATGTTCTACACCAATAACAAAAATGAGTACCGCTGATAGAATGTGTTGCTGTCGTTGGCAATTGTTACATACCACATTTTGAAAGGTCTGTTATTATTGTTCTTATTACTATCAACATCATAATAATCAATGCAACCTCCACAATATCCTCATGGAAGGTATAATTATAGAAGGATACAAAAATAGTCAAATAAAGAAAATTACCAGTCCAAGCAGGAATATTTTGGTGAAACTGCCAGTTGTAATTTATTTTCACTCATATCATGTAAACAAATCACTTTTGTCATAGCGTTATAGGTACTATTACTTACTACGGTGCTTTCGTCTTTCCTATCTTTATAATACATCGCTACTTTTGTAGTTTTTTCGCTGCAATAGATATGATTTCACCAACGTGTTGATCTATACCCAAAATATTGGCTAAATCAGCAGATGACATATTAAGAATTGACTCTAATGAGAGGAGATTATGAGTTATTAGCAACTCCTTTAATCCATCTGGTATATCTAATTGACTGATAGCAATATTATTCTTGGATGCTGTCTGCTCTTTGAGCAAAGGTATCGGTGATGGCTATGGTGAAGATGTTAACTGAACTTCTATTTCTTTATCTTTATCAGAATATATATCCATGTTATTATCTAATGATCTCAATATCGTTTAATACTGCTTGGGCTATATTTTATGGAATTCCTATACATATTCCGAGTTAATAGTATTCAAGATATTCTTCTTAGCTAGGAATCCTATCAGACCCTAAACTAAAAATACGGCGCATAGAGAAATTTCTCCCATAGATAAGACTTTTCCATCACATTTATTGTCATGATTTGACCATTTTGTCTTGGGACGACTAATTCTGTTTGTCCCTCTTAATTTCTCATAAGGACCTTAAGGATAAATCTTCTGTCAGAACCCAAACACATGAGTGTGTCATTTCTTCAGACAGTGATTGGATTGATTTTATTTCAGACTCCTGTTATTCTCTTAATTGTGAAGACGGCAAGAGTTGGACAGATGTAGATGGTAAGAAACAAACGTTTTTGGACTGGATGGCAATGGTAAGTATGATAGCAAGTATAACTTTGGAAGAGAGAAGTTCTCGGATAATGTTATTATTATAATTTTTGATACTACTAAACTAAAAAGATTGGTTGGTTATTATTGAAGGGTATACAAAGATCATCACCATCAAAATCTCGGCAAGTGTTTTACCT
>JBEVTH010000240.1:0-3989 GCA_041156085.1 Candidatus Nitrososphaera maunauluensis | reverse complement strand
CGGATAACAAGAGCCCCAAGGCAAAGATAAAATATTAAAATATAGACTACAAACATTTTCAAGACCGCAATTAGAACTGAATAGTTTCAAAAGAACCATCAGTTTTGGCCTTGTAATAAATGTCTGCACGTCTAGTAAATAGTCCTACTTCAAGCACGCCAGGAATATTCTTCAATTCGAGCTCCTTCTTCCGCACATCTGTCAGTAAATTGAAAGAAGTATCAAGAATTATGTTGCCATTTTCCGTGATAAACGGGTAACCTTTTTCGATCGTTCTTAATTTGGGTACGCCCCCAGCTTCTTCCAACTTGATCGAAACTATAGAGCGGGCGAACTGATGAACTTCCACCGGAATCGAGAGGCTAAAAACATCAACATACTTATTCGAATCTGCAACAATAACTACTCTTTTAGCAGCCGATATTATTATTTTTTCCTTAAGTAATGCACCTCCGCCTCCTTTAATCATCCGAAATTTAGAATCAATTTGGTCGGCGCCATCGAAAACGATATCAATGTATGGAATGCGGTTTTCATCCACTATTTTTAGCCCGCTGTTTTCTGCTTCTTTTTTTATTTGTATGGAAGTAACAACAAACTCTAATCTTTTTTTATCTGGTAACTTTGCCATTTCCCTAACAATAGCTGCCACTGTGCTTCCGCTTCCTAATCCAATAACTCGATTGTTATTAGTTGTCGAGAATTGCTGTTTAACTACACATATTGCAAGATTTCTCATTGCAGGAGAAGAAGGATAGAATGACATAATATAATGACGATTAACATAGGAACCATTAATCTTTATCTAAATTGGCGCAGGCAGCTTTTATCATTTAAAGTAGCGGAAGTATCAGTATTTTGAAAATTGGGCATCCTATCATTTATCTCAATTTGGTCTAAACGAGATAATGCCTCGACGATCTCCTTTTGCAATTTCTCAACGCTTTTTTCCTCGGATTTGCTTTCTCGTTCTTGATTTATTTTGAATTTTTCAGATACAAGTACTTCGTCCAGTCCGAGTGTTCTCACTCTGAATTTGTCATTCAAATCGTGATTCTTGTTTTCCATAGTTGGCCGCTCTTGCTTTTTAGAAATATCTGCGTAAGACATCCCATATTTCCTGCCTAATTCAGCCATCTTCTGGTCCAATGCGCGAACTTTTCGCTCTAATAAAGACAATACATCGTTACGCATCTCACTAACTTCAGTGAAATCCACTAATGGTTGTAATGCATCAATTTTCTCATCATAGAGGAGAAGTTGGTTCTTGTACTTCAGCAAAAGTCTCTCACATTCGAGCCTGTCAACCTTGCCTTCTTCTACTGCTTCGTAAACTCGTGTGATTGCTTGGGATACTAAGCTTTTTTCAAATTGTAATGATTCAAGTTCAGATTTGGCAGTCTTAAACGGCTTGTTAAGATATTTCTGTTCGTTTATCCGGGCTGGGGCTTTTCCAAATAATTTTGGGAATATAAAAACACCAGTAATTGCTCCGGCTAATGTGAAGACTATAAGAATTAGTTCTTCAATCAGATGTTATTTGCACCTCTTTTAATTTTTGATGATAAAGCAGTTCGTCATGTTTAGATAGGCCATCATCGCCATTATCTAAGATACGTGACGTTTTATCCAGTTATATCTCCTTAATCCTGCATCAGGATAGCCACACTTTGCACATCGTTTTCCCCTTTTATGAAAGGAGTTGTGCCCGCATCTTCTACATCTAATATGGGTTTTTTTTCTTGTAAATTTACCCATCGAGGTAGTGCCTTTCGTCATCCTTCCTCACACTCTGCCTATTACAATCTATATAGGCGGAGGAGATATAATAACTACATTGTCCCCTCGAACCACAATAGTACCTAAATCGTTGGATTTGCTGTCTTCTAAAATTTCCACAGAGTCTTGAAGTAATAGGTTCATATGCTGATCGAAACCGTGTAAGTTACCCCTAATGACCTTTCCTCCCTTCAACTTAATAAGCACAACTTTACCGAGGCTCTCATCAAGAACCTTTACTGCCATATCTACTGACAACGCTAATTTTACCTCTATAGGTAAAGCATAATGTAGGCATATATTAAAATTTCATTAGGAGTAAGGCCATACTTCATTACTCAACAAGATTTGAACCTTGGGTATTATTATTTTCCAATTCAAAGATAGTTTGCGAAAGGGTTTTAACGATCTCCTCTAGAAGCATCCGGCCTTTTTGTGCAGTTGCATCCCTCGGGTCCCCCCACACCCCGTTGCCAGTGATATTTATGAAGGAACCGGGATTATTAGTAATGCTTGAATACGCAACTTTTGATTTGGATAGTTTTTTTAAATTCGGCTCTGCCTTGTCCATCCTAACTAAACTAGGCGCTATAGCAAGGACAAGAGAAGTCTCAATCTCACCTGCATGATCAAAATCACCATGCAGCAAGTGCCAATAATTTATGGCATATACCCCAATATTGCTAGGAACTTTTCGGTACAAATTTTGCGCAATATATTGTAATACACCTACGTTACCATGATGACTATTTAGTAATAGTATACTCTTTATACCATTTTCAACAAGCGAAATGCATAGGTCGTGGAGCATATTTGATAAAGTAGAGTTTCGTAAAGAAAGATTGAACATTGGCATGTGTTCATACGATACTCCGTATGAAATTACAGGTAGGACAAAAGACGGAATTTTTTCTGCGATTACAGTAGCAATATATTCAGCAATTAAAGCGTCAGTAGAAATAGGAAGGTGTGCCCCGTGCTGTTCCAGCGATCCTACTGGAATTATTGCTCGCCGATTCTTTTTAATAGAGTCACGAAAATCGATCTCACTTATTTTACGAATATCCATTTGGTATTAAAAACCATGTAATCTTACACGTTTATCAACGTTAACTCTCATTTACGACTCGTCACGAAACAGTAATTATATAAATATTTACACCAAGGTCCGAGGCGGAATAGTGTCAAAGCTATCTTACAAGAAGCAAGCGACATTGGTCGCAGCATTCATTTTTAAGCAGATATTGTTAGGTACTAAGTCCGCAGGCGAACTCCATCCGTTCGGTCCTTGTCGCAACCATAATCTCTGGAATAATCTAATTCTTTTAGCGGGTTTACAAGAATTAAAATACTATTATAGGGACGGTCTTCTAAAGATATAGGGGACACTGAACATCGCTTGAAGGACAACAACATCGCAATATTTGATACGTTTAAGACGCGCAAGAACAGTTTTACAGGGGAGGCGAAGAGACAGCGCGGAATCATAGCACATCTTGCTACAGAACAGAGTCCTGAATTGCGTACGAGAACTTCAATTGCACATACGATTGCAAAGAAACATAATATATTATGGCAAAATATCTATTCAGGAATTTTCAGAGATCTAGATGAGGTCTTGATTCCATCAGGTATAGTAAAAGTAGAAGGAAGATTGCCGTTACGACGTGGTCCCCGAGCTCTGCAAATGGAAGGTGTTCCATTCTATGAGTTAACTCAAGCGGGCTTGCTTGTTGCTTCCTCTATAGAAGAACTAGGCAATAATAGAATGAGAATACTGGAATCATATATCACGTCCATTACAGCCATAGAAGAGAGCGAGAAGATAATGTATAATGGATTCTTGCTTTTGATCAAACTCTCTCCGTCTTTTGTGTCCAAGATCATCAATGAATATATTTATGCTTACAGCACGGGTTTGGTTGATAATATAATACCGATGGATGTCAAGAAATTGAAACATGTAATATCAAAACGAATTGCGGTAGAAAGAGAACTCCTTGAAGCGTTTGATGCATTGCAAGAGGACCAAAGGGAACTTGTTAAAAAGTTTCTCAAAGTACTCGGTTAGTCGTCACTACTGGCTAGCCTCTAAAACCGGAACTTAGGCCATTATAGAAAACAAGAATCATGCACGTAATATATAAACGGAGATAAGCAGTATAAAGAAGCAAACCCTAGCAATTCATATAAATAATTTTATCCATAAC
>JBEVTH010000239.1:0-4003 GCA_041156085.1 Candidatus Nitrososphaera maunauluensis | reverse complement strand
CCCGGATGGCCCATCATCATGCCGCCCGGATGGCCCATCATCATCCCATTGTCCATCATCATCCCATTGTCCATCATCATTCCCATTCCTCCACCCATCATCATATCTCGCATAGACATTGATTGAGAAGACAATACTTTTCCATTTCCAGCATCTACTATTACTCTATGCAAGTTGGTATTAGCACTCAGAACAATCACATCGTAAACTAGGAATCCGTTTTCTGGATGAATAAAAGCGGCAACAGCTGACGAATTGCCACCTACTGACTTTAGTGCACTTGTAGTAGCATCATTGAGAGTAGTATGAACGCGAGATTTGAGTGCCTGCATCATAGTAGGTAATATGGGCACAGAACCGGTAATATTTGCTCCTGGACTCATCATAGCTTTAGGATTCATAATTTGCTTTTGAGTACTGTTTGTTTGAGCGATTGTTGAACTAGTAAATGTCGCTCCTAACATCAATATAGCTGCCACCAATACAAAGGCTGTAGCTATCGTAACCGACTTTGTTGACCTCATAATATCCTTTGCTGCATATTGCTATATATGAGTTGAGATAGCAATGCTGAATTTCAACTAGAGTGGGAGACAAAATCACCTAGCAAATAGACATTAATATGGTGCCGTTGTCGACATAAAATGGTTTGTGAATGAATATATTCTTCTTCGCTATCAATGTGTATTAAGAAATTTGTCAATCCTGTTTTGCAGCTCAATACTGATTTCTGGTATAGACCGATTTCCATTTATTCGAACAATTCCGTAACGCTTCTGCATTCTACGAAATTCTTTCGCAAGAATTCGCTGGTAGATTAGGAATGAATCCAACATATCATCTGACAGCCCAAGATCAGCGCCAGATTCATAATAATCTAGCGAAGAGTTTTTTTGAAATACTCTATGGACAAGCTCACCAGGGTCTACATCAAGATAGAAAACTAGGTCTGGCTTGATAGCAAAACCGAATAGATTATGAGACCATATTCTTCTTATTCCTCTGACAGCATCTCTAGCCATAAGGGTATAGATATATCTATCAGCAAGTACGATGTAACCTGCATGTAAAGCAGGTAGTATTTTGTTTTCAAGTTGATCGGCAAAATCAGCCGCATAAAATAAACTTAATGTTCTCTTTCCAAGGATACAATTTCTTTTTGCTTCAAGTATACCTTCAGCTATCAGTTCTGAACGTCTCAAACCTGTATTCAAAACAGCATGACCGTCTGCTTCCAATTTAGTTATCAGCATTGCAATTTGTGTACTTCTACCTGAAGCATCGGGTCCTTCTATCACAATAAATCGGCCTTTAATTTCAGTCTCTTGCAAGTAAGGTATAATGTGGCCATAATACTCTAGCGGCCTTGCACCGGTAGTTATTGATTTTGCATCGATTTTGCTTTTTCTGCTTCTGAATGATGAGGGTTGTTCTTCTCGTATTAGTTCTTGTCCTGTTCCCTGCTTTTGTTGTCGTTCTCGTCGTCGCCGAGTCAATTATTGGCAGTCACCTCGACTTGACTTTGCTGATCGTTTTGCTCTTCCTGTTTCTGTCGTGGTTGTTGTTGTTGTTGTTTTTGTATTCCCTCTTGCAGCAGAAGTAAATCGGTAATAGTCTTTCTTACTAATTGTTGTTGTCCTTCAATACTGGATGTGCCATCTATTATTATAAATCCTTCAGACTTAACCATTGATTCATATTGCTCGATGATTCTGCTTTGGAAAATTCTATAGCTATCATATTGGTTATTACTCAAGTTCAAATCCATCCCTGCCTCATAATACTTTAGTTTGGGTCTACCGGCAAGTATTCTTTCAATTGCAATATCAACAGGAACCCTAAAATAAAAAATAGCGTCTGGCTTTATTGCAAAATCATAAACTTTTCGAACCCATTTTGGACTACAACCTCTGACTATATCTCTTGCATAGGCAGTATACACATATCTATCAGCCAATACAATATATCCGGCGCGCAATAAAGGGAAGATATTTCTCTCGTATCTGTCTGCAAAGTCAGTTGCATGTAAAAGGCTAAATGTAGTGGGAGTTAGCCTGCCTTTTTTCTTTCCTTTAGATGTTATTTCTTTAACCATTTCAGACGAATTCCATTCAGTCATGAAAACCGGCATTAGCTTGGACCTTAGCCACTTACCTAGTAGTCTTACTTGTGTAGATTTTCCTGATCCATCTATTCCTTCTACTACAACAAGTTTACCTTTTACTTCTAATTTCTTAGTATGGCTTGATGAACGAACTGAATATGATGGATTATTTTTCAAATCGAGATATTCTCTCCCTTATTCTGTTAATAGACAGATTTTACTCTACCACCATTTTTTGTAGACTCTAATAATCCTTAAGACAGATTATTAAAACATACTGTGTTGTGAGAGCAACATTTGATTGAAGATCGACGTACCTAATCTAAGTGATCTATTTAGTTGGTCGACTTTAAGATGGCAGACACAAAGATGTAGACAGACAGAGATTATTTCTTATGCTGGTCAGTTAAAGTTTAATGACGCACAATTACATATTCTCAATCATATCTCTTTTTTCTAACGGGTATCTTCGCAATTGTTGTATGTTATGGAATTCAATGTATTTTCATTGTAATACTTTTTTTAGTTTACTACTATATCGCCCCATTTTGCAAATGAATCAGTCGGCACTTTAATATCTTCGAATTCTTTTGGATTAATTATCTTTGCTATTACTTCTAACCCTGTTATTATTCTAGGACCAGGTTTACTAAAATATGATCCAGCATTAACTGCGTAGACTTGATTATTTTGAACAGCGCGTAATGATTTCCATTTGTCATACGTGTATAATGTCTTTGCCTCAGCCAGTGTTCTATGAATATCAAAACCGCAAGGCATTAAAATTATGTTATCTGGATCAAATTTTATAATCTCATTAATATCATTAATACGTCGTGATGGATTTCCACGTGAACTTAGGCCATCAATACCTCCTGCAAGCTCCACCATTTGAGGAACCCAATGACCAGCAGTAAAGAAAGGGCTTATCCACTCAATGCAAAGTACTTTTGGCTTAATATTGTCATGTTTGCAATTGGAGCCACCATCACTTCGTCTTCTTCGTTGTCCGACTCTCATTCTTACGTTGTCAATACGCTTTTGTAGTGATACTACCAATTTACGTCCTTCTGCTACTCTATCAACTCGTTCTGCTATATCCATTATGCTAATCAAAATGTCATCTAGATCATGAGGATCAAGTACAAGAATATCTGGGCTGTAGCCCAGTATAGAAGTAGCACGATCTATTTCCTTTGTAAATGGCGCACAAACTTCACATACGCCTTGAGCAATAATAAGATCTGGTTTTGCTTCTCTTAATTTCTCGTCGTTTATTACATATATATCTGCGCCAGATTGTATCAGATCTACAACTTTCTCATCAACTTCTTTGCTACTCATTTTATTAGGATCAAAAGAAGAATTTATTATTCTTGGTTTTCTTTTAGCATCATCAGGATATTTACACTCATGTGTTACACCCACTATTTGAGTCCCAGCACCAATTTCATAAAGTATTTCTGTGGAACTAGGTAAAAATGAAACTATTCTTTTAAAAGACATGAATGTAATCTAGTAATAATAGGCTATTTTAAGGCTCGAAATACTTTTCAGTCATAACAATTAAGGAAGTGATTTGATTTGACTCATATTATAAGTTTATACTTGCTATGAGATTTTTGACTATAGAAAGTGGATTACAGATGATCTTGTTATAGTATATATCTGTGAACGGGATCACTTGGTTATGAAAAACAAGCAACAAAACTGTGAACATTTTACTGGCATAGACGAAAATAATATTACTCCTAAAACAACTGGCTGCGAGGAATGTCAAAAGGAAGGGACTGATTGGGTTGCCTTACGCATGTGCCTTATATGTGGTCATGTAGGATGCTGCGATTCTTCTATTGGTCTTCATGCTACGAAACATTTTCAAAAAACAGACCATACAGT
>JBEVTH010000238.1:0-4034 GCA_041156085.1 Candidatus Nitrososphaera maunauluensis | reverse complement strand
GCAAAGTCGTTGAAGAAAACGGCTTACATGGTAAGGACAAACAGGTCAAAATTGCTGGATTCATTTCATTATGAGAACGAGACTTGGGGAGCGCTACATAAAGCTTGGAAGGGATACATCATTGCCAAAAATAAAAAAGAGTATGACAGGTTGGAGTATTATGCAGCTGTTATTCAAAAGCTGCAAAATGAACTTGGGCTGAGGGTTAGCTCGTTTCCTGATATTGGACTATCAGCTCTAAAGTTTTATTCTTCAGGATTCTCAAATGAAGGATGTATAATAAATAATAATGACAATGAAATGATAACAGAAGAATCACTACGAGACGGTAATGAAGGTGGATATTTTGAAGGAGATTTCAATAATACAGATCGATTTACTTCATAAATAATATATAGTATTATAGCTAATGTTATAAGGTCGTACACATTATTATTATTATAATTAGTATGACTGTTAAGGTAATTGTAACGTATGGGATATAAAAACAAGTTTGTTTAAATCAAACTATACTAGGGTTAAAGTATTATTCTTATACTTGTCATACTAATATGATAAGATTGTAATGTTTTATAATCATTAATGCAGTTTTTATTTTGCCCCATATTTTTGTATCATTTTAATTACTAATAGAGTTTGATCAAAAAATGGTCGCAAGTTTCTTATCATGATTGACAAATTCTTCTGAATATTTTACTATATATTTCAATATTGCTTCTTTTCAACAATAACAACTTTCCTAGTTTCTCAACAGCATATGTATACAATCATGCTGATGTTTCTAGTTTTCAGAAGATAGAGATCTTACCAACATTTGTATCTCTAGACGATCTTACAGTTAGAATATTTTGTAGAGCTGGATATCTAGGTGCGCGACCGGAAATCCCTGGCTTTCTTCCCCCGCTATTGTCTTAGACTAAGTATTTGTGCCAAAACCCATTGAAGTGTTTCTATCCAAACCCACAATCTATCAGTCTCAGACCTATACATTGTTTTTTCCGTTTTATCCCTAATTACCTTAATCCTACCATTTATTTTCAATTCCATATCTGATAACGATTCATTTTCGTTCATATGACTATCAGAAACAGTAACTGTAATAGAAGCTAAAAAAATACGTGTTAAAGAAATAAAGTCATATTCTATTTCGGAGACTTCAATAATTGAAATGTCAACAGCAACATCAACAAGGCAATTGTTGGAGGTAAATTCCTGACTAATTCATAATAGCTTGACATAGATTTTGCTTGCTATTATGGTTGCCTGTGGCTAATCATTGCACATTCGAAAGGCGTTTATAATCATCCTCGCTAACGTTTCCAGAGATATAACCATTCAGTCCTATCAATATAACACTTAGCTTATTTGCTAAACTGGTATCACCTTTGAGTAAGGCCTTTTTGTAATATTTTTTGAGCAAGGGTTCTAATTGTGCAGCTTCTTGTCTTGAAAGCGTCCTTCTTTGGAATCTATCTAATAACATGATCATCGTTTCCCAATCAAGATCAATAGGAACAGAAGTCATGCGCTATTTTTGTCTCCTTATCCTTGTTTGTTTCGAAATCTGCGCGGTAAATTATTGTCAATTGTTGTATACTGTGGAACTGATTTTATAGCATCAGTTGCAAATTGTCCTTCCAGTGCCAGATCAAATAGCTTCGACTCTGTTATAGCTTTTTGTGGTCCAGAAACTGTCGTTTTTTCCCAAACTTCTAATGGTCCTTGAGGAGTGGCTACTACTGTATCAAACAACGATTCCAAAACAGCATTAGCAATATCAGTTGTCATATAGTATGAATATGACTTTTCATTCCATTCAAGAATGTTATTGACTAGTCCTCCGTCTTGGAGAATTGATAAGTGGCTAGATAAACTACTAGAATTTAGACCTAATAATTCTTTTAATTCGGAAAAAGTCCTTTTTCCATTCTTTATAAGTGCTACAATTATGGCAAGTCTTACTTCACTATCTAAACCCTTAATAACTAATTTAACTTCTCGCGGAATCTCTTTTGAAAGTTGTGATAAGCTATTATTATATTTCATGCTCTCTAATTCAGGTACAACTTTTTGTACTTGTCGTTATTAAAACCTTAAGAAGATAATCTTAAATAAGTATTTCGTAAACGTTTATGCTGGAAACTGAGTGATTGACAGCTGGGAACAATTTATACTAAAGTATCAAAAACCAATTAGTTCCCTAAAGTCAAAGATCAATGTTACGCTTTATGGCTCTTATTATCCAGATAAAGATAAACTACTCTTGAGAGATCTTAAGAAGATGTTAAGGAAAGATGGATACATCAATACTATATTGGTAGAAGACAAGCAATCTAAAGGAGATGATCCCTTGGAAATAAGTCAACAATGTATGCTATTTTCGCAGATAAACTTGCTTATATTTACCAAAGAAGGAAAGAGACATGGTGTAATAGATGAACTAGCATTCTTGACATCAGACCAAAAGATGTTTGAAAAGATCCAATTCAGCCTAGTATTTGATCAAGTACTAGGACGAAGAAGTTCTATTCCTTCTCTTTCTATGAGTAGAGTTACAAGATATGGTGTTCAACGTAGGGAATTCCAAACCCCAGAACAGCTTAAAAAGATCATCATTAAAGAGACATACTGGCTGATGAGAAAATGGGCTGTATTTGGATATTAAAATAGTCTTTCTATTTGCTCATATACTGAGGAGATCAAAATGCTTTTAATTTGCAATATCGTGAGTACTCTTACATTGATTGTATAGATATAATACTTTCTTTTCTCTTTCGGTATAATTATACTCATAAGTATTAATTGGACTGCTCGTTGTCTTTATCTAATGTTCAAGTTTAGCCAATCATCAACAGTCTGATATGTTAATTAGCACTAATACAGTAAACAAAGTAAGATTATATGACTGAAGTGACTACATGTTCTTAATTAAAAATAAGCCTAAAATGGCTCTAGATAATTTAGAAGAGATTTTATATTTCAGTATCTGTTCCAAGCCTTCTCCATCCTGTACATCTAACGTAATATTTCAAAGCCTTTCTATACTTAATGAATTGTAAGGCTTAGCGCTGTTTTGTTATTATAAATAGCATAAAAAGAGATTTAGTTGAAAGAGCAGCTATTGCAAAAAGTTAACTGAAGAAATCAAAGTATACACAGAAGAAGATAATCTTGAGCCAAAGCATTCCATAAGTATCATCCCTCATCTAACAAGCATATGAAAAAAGTTGATTTACGTGACTACTTGTAGGCATTATGAACAGGTAATTGTTTATTTTTCTTAGCCCTCTATAACAATATTTAGAAACATCAAGTAAGGTTCAATCTTGTGAAATATTTCTGCATTGTCAGAATCTTTTTTTTGGTTAAATTGTACTCAAGGTCAGTTATTATGACTTCTTAGAGGACTATCTATCCTGCATTAAAAAATCTTAGAGGAATGGGATTTATTAGCGAAGAAAAGGAAGGCAAGACCATAGTCTATACTCTGACAGACAGGGGAAAAAATGCACTTAGAATTTCTAAACAAAGATTTGTGAGAACGTTTCTTGGAGTGTATCCTTAAACACAGTACAAACCAACGGTACAATCTATAACACACCTAGCTAGCTCCATACAGGGGCCTATGATTCAACTGCCCCTATGTTGATCTAACAAGATTGCTGATTTGGTTAGCTCCATAGAAATCTAGTTTATTGTCACATCCAAACGATGGCGTTCCACTCGGCCATGCACTAAATCAAGCAAAATACGGCTCTGTATTGTATCATATGAGACAGGATACTCTGCGAGAAAAATATCCTGAAATGTACGAAGAGATCTTTATGTCTTCTTTATCATAAAAAAACTTATGTCCAAGTCCTTTGTCGCAGAGACATACTATCATATTCACAACTGAACGTGGATATGGTGAATCCCAGGATGATGGCAGATGTGTGAACGTCTTTACTCTCCAAAAGTCATAGTGCAAAACTTGCTTCTAGCTATCTCAGAATTTGCTAGGTAAAAAAAAGATATTATAGATTAATTGGATG
>JBEVTH010000237.1:0-4058 GCA_041156085.1 Candidatus Nitrososphaera maunauluensis | reverse complement strand
GGCGGCAGCGGCGGCAGCGGCGGCAGCGGCGGCAGCGGCGGCAGCGGCGGCAGCGCTTCACTAGGCACCCCTACTCCATAAATAAACACGAAAACCTACTTTTTTCTATTTTTTATAAAATGATAATTTTCATCTAAATACAGTTGTTTTGCCGGGCCAAATTTGTGATATCCAAATTTTTGATATAATACCACGCCTTCTTTTTTTACTTCTAATATTCTGTTTGCTGGTATGATCTCAAAATTTTCAGATATCGTTATAAATTCGGGAAGGGAGATTTCAATAATCGAATCAAAGTCACGGTAACTGACTAAATAAAGATCAGGATTGTCTGCGTACAAGGCTTTACTAAAAATCTCTCTAAGCTGACCTTTCTTCTTTGTCATAATTTATAGTTCATCAATCCTCCTGCTTCGACTATCTTTGCAATCAACTCTGGAAATGGCTTCATGCTGTAAGATTCGTTTCTAGTCAAATTAGTAATCTTGTTATTCTTGATATCTATTTCAACTTCATCCTTATCTGAAATATTATCCACAGTTGATTCTTCGATTTCTATTGGAAGCAAATATCCTCCGTCTACAGCGTTTCTATAAAAGATTCTGGCAAATGAAGGAGCTAAGATTGCTTTAATGCCCGCATAAGATAAAGCAATAGGCGCATGTTCTCTACTCGAACCACACCCAAAGTTGCTTCCCGTTACCAAAAAATCACCTTGTCCCACTTTTGTCGAAAATTGAGGGTCGAGTCCCTCCAAAGCATGTTTTGCTAATTCTTTATGGTCATGAATTTTAAGGTAGGTGCCAGGAATGATAACATCAGTATCAATATTTGCCCTTTTATATTTATGAACTATGCCTCTCATCATAATATCATTTTCATCACCTCTATTTAGTATCTTTTACCTTCAATTCACTATGTCCCTTGGATCTGTAATCTTGCCTGTCAGAGCGGATGCTGCAACCACAATTGGTGATGCGAGGTACGTCTGCGATTCTACATGTCCCATTCTGCCTGGGAAGTTTCTATTTGTTGTGCTGACACATATCTCATTCTTACCCAGGACACCCATGTGAGCTCCGCAGCAGGCTCCACAGGTAGGAGGTCCAACTACTGCGCCTGCTTCTAAGAAGATGTTCAGCAAACCTTCTTGCATAGCTTGCATGAAAATTGATTGAGCTGCTGGCAACACTTCTGTCCTTATCTTTACTTTCTTGCCTTTGAGTACGTTAGCAGCCAATCGTAAGTCTTGAATCTTTGCACCCGTACATGAACCAATATACGCCTTATCTATTTCTACACCTTGTAATTCTCGGGCTGCACTCACATTCCCTGGAGAAAAAGGTTTGGCCACAATAGGTTCTAACTTGTCGATTTCATAAGTATGTATCTCCGAAAACTCTGCGTCGATATCTCCCAGCACAGGAAAATATTGAGCGTTGGTCCTTTTACGTACGTATGCATCAGTTATTGCATCTGGCTCAATAATTCCATTCTTCGCTCCAGCTTCCGTAGTCATGTTCGTAAGTGTCAGACGCTCGTCCATTCCAAGTTGCTTTACCGTGCTTCCTGAAAACTGCATGGTCTTATAATTTGCGCCGTCGGTTCCAATGTCACCAATGATTTTCAATATGATATCTTTGGCCATGACGTAGTCTGGTTTTTTTCCCATTATTTTGAACATTACCGTCTCAGGTACTTTAAACCAGATCTGACCGTTCATAAGAATATAAGCAATATCTGTATGACCCAGTCCAGCTGCAAATGCTCCCAATGCGCCAGTAGTGTTAGTATGAGAATCACCGCCAACATAGACCTCGCCGGGAAGTACGAGCGCTTCTTCATGAGAGAGTGTATGGCAAATACCATATTGACCCATACCATATTTAAAATGTTTTTTTATACCAAATTTCTTTGTCCAATCAGATAATGTGATTATGTTCTGGGCTGAAACTATATCTGCAGCTGGCACAAAATGATCTTCAGTTACCCAGACTCTATTTGGATCCCAGATACGTTCAAGTGTTTTCCCTTTTTTTTCCCATTCATTAAATACTTTGATAACTCCTGGTCCAGAAACGTCATGCATCATTACTTTGTCTATTCTTGTAAATATTACATCTCCAGGTACAACCGTAGGTTTGGAAGATGCCCGCGCTAGTATTTTTTCTGTAATTGTCATTCCCAAACTGGATTCACACTATATATGTAAGACCTCCCTATTTAATGGCAGATTAAAACTTTATGTATGTGAAAAGAAGGTATATGATGATGTATCTGTAATTAAATAGATTGGAAATTCTACCAATATCATTACCACTTAAAAAAAGCAGATTTGATCTATTTGCGAATCTAACTGGCTCTAGCTTTAGATTTAGAGAAAATGACATTTTGATTTTATCAAGTAAGTATGTTTCAATGAGTGAGGGCTCCGTCTTGAATTTGGACAAAGTTAAAACCAGTATAAAGGCGCGAAATCTTGCTTTTAAGTATCACATGGATGCAAAGATTGCCGAGGTTACTTTACGGGAGTCTGATTATATTTACAAGGGAATACCGGGTTTCTTGCTTGCCATTAAAGATGGAATGATGGCTCCTAATGCAGGCATTGATAAGTCAAATATACCTTCGGGGTTTGTGATATTATATCCGCGCGAGCCTTTCAAATCTGCTGAGAACTTGCGGCGAAGATTTCTTGTTAATTTATCTATCAAAGTCGGTATTGTCATTGCAGATAGCCGTTTGATGCCTACACGGATTGGGACTGTGGGTGTAGCAATAGCCAATGCAGGATTTGAACCTGTTGAGGATCAAAGAGGAAAAAAGGACTTGTTTGGCAACGTCCTCAGAGTTACATCTAAGGCAGTAGCAGATGGTCTAGCTTCTATGGGGGTAGCAGTTATGGGTGAGACTAATGAATCAACACCTCTTGCAGTAATACGACAGGCAAAAGTGATTGCTACAACTAGAAAACTCTCTTCACATGAGATGGTAGTAGATCCAGGAGTGGATATTTATGTCAGAGGGCTACAACGCTGAGATTAGTATTATATTACTATTATTTGTCCTGTAGATAGATTTTCATTACACAGCATTTTAATATTCCATATTATGACATATGATTGCTGTCATAATACATGTCTGAATTCCTGACAATATATCCTAGGCGTATAAATGTAGTAAAAGGGTTGCACGATTTTATCCGCCGCGAAGAGATCGATTTTGATCATTTGAGTTTGATGGTTAAAATAAAAAAAGACGAAATAATCAATACATTGACTTCGGAGGGTTTCAGGCGAGTTAAATTGGAGAACAAAAAGCCCTCCCAGATAGGAAGCGGATTTACAAAGAAGCTCACCAAACCTTGGGAAATGCATGTGAGGTTATTGGATATGCAACAGGGTTTGATTGCAATCCAGGCAGAAGTGGAAATATCCAGAAAATATATTCAACATATTCGCTCAGTCAGAGCTCCCGTTATATATGAAATAGAATCTATCTTGAAAAAACACAGTATAGAATATAGGATATGGAATGCAAAAGTTAGAGATTATATTACCAACATTATTGACAATCACCAGATTAAACTTAACGCTCCAAAATTACCGGCTATACCTTGGAAACCAATGTTAGGCGTTATAATGACTATAGGACTCATGAATGCGTTAAAATTTATGGGAATAAATATGTAGGCATTCTCAACTCATACAACTATGGCTCCCAATCAATAATTCGTCAACAGTTGCAGGACTTTGAAAGATTCTTGACAGAAAGCCACCATCTACGTTTTAGGTTGAACATCTTCATCTGCAAGTCACATCTTCATCAGTTTGTTGAAATGGCTTTACTCTATTGACTGTAGGACTCATATTAGAGTCCACAGTAGGGTTTGGCAGGTTGATAACTAGTTGAAAAAATAAATCCCTTGAGATCTATGAGGCAGTTTCTGTGTAAACACTACGAGAATGTTTGATGTGGGTTGAAAATAACGACTTAAAGATGATTTTACCAATTATTATCTACAATTTCAGTAGTCAAATTGAAATTGATTACTCCTT
>JBEVTH010000236.1:0-4096 GCA_041156085.1 Candidatus Nitrososphaera maunauluensis | reverse complement strand
AATTTCTAATGAGTCCAAAAATTATTCCAAACAAAGACTGTGTAAAAGTCAAAGGGAAGAGCATTGATTAATACATATAATCTAAAGAAATTGATCCAAAGTTAGTTTTGGCAACTTATGTTAAATATCGATGCATCTTTGTAGCGCGCTGTAAAGAGCTCAACTCAAAATTTTACATGATTGTATTTTTGATTCTTCTCTTCCTTCTTAATATTGCTTCAGATTTTATATCTGTTAAAATGAAGGAAAAAACCGGATTGATAGCTGTGACAGCAGCAGGAAAGCTCACAAGACCATCGGCGATTTTTAAAACAAAACTAATTTCACACAAATGGTTTGACTCCTTAACAGTAAGTTGTGCATTTATCAATCCTCTCTGTATATCTTCAAATACTCTTCTTATAATCCATACGGCATCACTTTTATCTGCAATAATATGTAGCTTCATTTCTTTTCCTATCCATTGTTCTGGCAAATCATTTAAAACATCAAGAAGGTAATCATTGTAACTGATTTTTTCTCTATTGTCACCATGGGTCGTTGTTACAGATTTTGAACTTAATGGTGTTTGCTTTGATGCCACCACTGATGGTAGTTGATCTTCTATTTGTCGTATTTCTTGGGATGGTTCTACTTCCAAATACTCTTCTTTATCTTCATTTTGTTTCGAATCTACTTTTGATCGAAGTTCGGTTACTTCTTTAGATGATAATCGTTTCTTCATTTTTTTCTCAAACCAGATTTTAAAATCCATGACGTGTATTATGGTACGATAGAATTATTAATGTTAAGATTCATAGTGATAACAAAATATGTACTGTGTTTAGCAATTGATTTGTCTATTGCAATTGTGGAACCTTGCCGATGCTACACCTCAGTGGCATATCCATCTATGTCTCCTTTGTTTAAATTCTAGAGCTACTTCTTTAGTCAGTAAGTTACTTTTCTTGCATCGGACTAGAATCTGTAAATCCAAAATCAACATATTTTTAACTCTATAGTGTCTATAGGTGGATTGAACGTGACAACTCAACAACTAACCAGTTTTGATACGAGCCAGGATACCACTATTAGAGTTATTTCTAAACTGAAAGATGTGAATTGTTCTCGAAACGAATTGTCCGCTCAATTCTTCAGTATGCACGACACTACTTAATCATGACATCAAACATCCAGCCTAAAATATAAGTGGATATTATTATCACAACAATGATAGAGTAATTGAATCGGCTTTCAGACTCCAACAACAACAACAGCAGCTTCTTTATCTCAAAACAGGCACAAGAGTTGAAGGATAGAATTCGTAACGACTCCGAGCGGTATGACGAAACATTCCGAGTTGGAGTAGAAGTTGAAGGATTTTTACTGGATAATAAAGCAATGCCTGTTAATGCTGCTCCGTTAATTGAAGAACTAAAAGGAACAATGCATGAGCTTGATTTCGAATATGGCATATGTCAATTTGAATACAAAACGCCACCAACTCCAATGGATAACCTCCTTAATCTCAATAATCTATTTGAAGAATTTATCGAACATCTAGATAGAGCAGTCCAGAAAGTATACAAGGATAAGGAAATGGTATTTCCTGTATTCCTAGGAGGCAATCCCTCTCCACAGATATTAAATGATGATGAACCTTACAATCTAATCACAAATAAGCCAAGATATTTGAAGCTTGCAAATTGGCAAAGTAAGATACCTGACGTTGAGATTGAAGGACAAAAATTCAAAGCATTACAAATTCCATCTGCTATTCAGGGTTTTCATCTTCATCTTCAGGGACAGAATCCTTTTCATACAGCTCAAATGTTCAACCATATATTAAATTTGATACCTTCTGCCATTATACTGGGGGCAAATAGCCGGCTCATAGCAGGCAGGATATTTTCTATGCACGAGCCACGAATTCATCTATATGATCAATCAGAACAGCAAAATTCAGGTTTTCCAACTATTACTCGATATCTTGATGGCATTGAAGACTACATAGATTATATCGCTTCGCGGGATAAAATTATTGCAAAGGATTATTTTGAATTAGAAAAGGAGAGACATGATGATCTACGAATTCGTTTGAACTTAAATTTTTACCGCGTTGAGACAAGAATTATGTCTGTACAACCTACTCCCAAAGCATTAATGGCTTTGGTAGAATTCTTCATTGGTTATCTTTATAGATCTATTCATGAGGATAGGCAATTACGACCACTCTCTTCCTTAAGAGAAGAGAGATTATCCGTCGTGAGATCAGGATTTAATGCCAAAACGCATTTTAATATAATTGAAACAATAAGAAATCAACTGGACTTTGCCCGCAAAGGGCTATCTGATTTAGGTGTAAAACCGGAATTTCTAAGTATACTAGATAGTAGATTGGAAAGCAGAAATACCCCTGGCGAATACGTAGCCAAGTTATGGCAGGAGAAATTTAATGGTTCTGTCGACCAAACTCTATTTGAAGTGATATCTGATATTTGGGAGAGGACAAAGAATAATCGACCTATAACTTAATACTATAATTCTTAGGTGTCATCTTTAACATGTTTTATATGGTTGATCTTTGTCTTTCTAACTAAGGATATTGTTGAAACTAAGTGAACACTATTAAAATGAACGATGATGCAATTACAGATTTGCAGAGCCTGATTAGACAGCCTAGCGTTTCTGCAAAAAATCAAGGATTAGTTGCATGTGCTCTTGTAGTTGCACAGATAATGCAAAAAGCTGGAATTGACACTAAACTTCTTTATATTGATAAGCTTCTAAAAGTAGAACAAGAGGATATTGTTTCTCGTCCATCACCACCATTAGTCTATGGCGAAGTCCTATCTAAATCAAATCCTAATGGAAAGACTATTTTGTTTTACAATCATTATGATGTTCAACCAGTAGAGCCAATAGAACTATGGGACGAAGATCCGTTCAGTGGAAAAGTTGCAGGAAATTTTATCTTTGGACGCGGTTCTGCTGACGATAAAGGAGAGTTAATAACCAGAATCAAAGCTGTAGAATATTATCTAAAGAAAACTGGCGATGTACCCTGTAATGTTAAATTTATTATAGAAGGAGAGGAAGAGATCGGAAGTGTACATTTAAAGGAATATCTTAGTTTGTACAAAGAGAAATTTGAGTGCGATGGCATAATATGGGAGAGCGGCTTTGTGGACGCATACGGCAGACCGATCATTTCTTTAGGGCAAAAAGGTATTTTGTCTGTAGAGATTGTTTCAAAAGGGCCAAGAAGAGATGCTCATTCAAGTCTTGCAGTTTTAATTGAAAATCCTGCTTGGAAGCTCGTGAGAGCACTAAACAGTTTAAGAGATGATAAAGGAAAAATTTTGATAAACGACTGGTATAAAGAAGTAAGGGAATTTACAACTGAAGAACTCTCTATTATGAAAAACGAACCATTTGATGAGGAGGCATTAAAGAAAGAGTATGGTATAACTAATTTTTTCAACAACGCCAAAGGTATTGATGTCAAAAAAGCATTTGCAGGAATGACAACATGCAACATTTCCGGGTTAGTATCAGGATATAGAGGTGAAGGTTCAAAAACTGTACTTCCATCGATTGCTATTGCAAAATTAGATTTTAGGCTTGTTCCAGATATGATTCCAGAAATCCAATTTGAAAGGCTCAGAAAGCATCTAAAGAAGTACCGGTTAGACAGTGGTGGTCGTGATAATGATATAGAGGTAACGTTTCTAGATGGAGAACCAGCCTCTAGAACAGCTGTATCTCACCCATTTGTAAATACTGTTAAAGAAGCGGCCGTAGAAGTCTACGGCGATGTGATTATCAATGTGTCTTCAGCTGGTACAGGGCCCATGTATTATTTTGATAAACTGTTGAATGTACCATCTGTTTGTATAGGCGGAACTGATATATCAAATAGATCTCATTCTCCAAATGAGTATATGAGAATCGATTCATTAAACAAAACTATAAAGTGTATCACAGTTCTTTTAAAGAAATTTGCCGACAATAAATAACGATTTAAATCTTTTTAAATAGGATACTGGAGGGTGGGTTGTATCTTTGCATCCTGATTCTTATATACACTATCGAGGATCTCACCTATTAATTAGTT
>JBEVTH010000235.1:0-4105 GCA_041156085.1 Candidatus Nitrososphaera maunauluensis | reverse complement strand
TCAAAGATATAGCACATGCCTAGCTATACAGATTACCTTAAGTTAACAGAGCCTCAGGAAACTTATCTATTTTAAGTAAGATGAATCTACATAATTTCTCTAGCGAGATCTCTTCACAATAATTAAATTGGGTGTAATTTGGGTCAATTCTTAAATAAAATGTATATGCACTTTTGCAAGGATTATGGAGTTAACGTCATCAAGGAATTCTTCTAAAATATTATCTGTTGGATATATCCTAAATTCAGTTTCAGATGAGGATGCTTTAGTTATCTTTAAAACTATTGCAGAAGGCTATAATATCAATCATATAAGTAAAACAAAACTTACAAGAAAGCAGTATTATTCAAGATTATCTAGCTTAAAAAAAGCTGGGTTGGTGAGAAATAATAATGGTAGATATTTTCTAACCGCTTTTGGTAAAGTATTTTATGATACTGAAAAGCTAATTGAAAATGCTTTGAACCATTATTGGAAACTTAAGGCTATTGATTTATTTGGAACATCCTTTGAAAATAACCAATTCTCAAATGAAGAGCATAAGAAGATTATTGACACTCTAATAGATAATCATAGAATTAAAGAAATAATCCTTGCGAAAACCAAATTCTAACTTACATCATTTGATAATAGGTTATGGAAAGAGAGCGAATAATCACTATTGCAATAATGGTTGGATTGTTTGGTGGTCTTGTTGGCGGACCTATTGCAAGTCTAGTGGATTGTTATGCTCCACCGCAAAAACGGTTTATGTTATTTATAATTCCAGAATTTATCGGTTTTGCCTTTTTGGGTTTGATGGTTTATTATGGAAAGTCTAGGAAAAGGGAAAATTAAAATCGTGGCTTACAACTATGCTGTCCAGATTTTGTGTTGCATGGTATTTTCCCTCTGAGTCATCGTTTCGATTCTGTGATCGTGATCATCAAAAGATATAATATTCTGATTTCTTAGTGTAAAGATATAATAAATCCACTCTAAATCAAGCATCACAATAACCTCACACCTTCTACAATATTTCTTTACTTTGAGATACTGATTATATTCAAACTCAGGTTTCGATAACCTTTCGCATATGTTACGACAAACCATTGTTAGGGAATAAATAGCAAGATCGGATTGCTAATAAAAAACATTGAAGCACTAGTCACAGAGGGAGGAGGACAATATATTGGCGATGATATTAATTACAGTTAAATATGATTTTGTAACTATATTAGTGACTCAACTGTTCAATATTCCTCTTAGTAGATTAGAGGTTTATTCTCATTTCCTCTGGTCTATTAAGAGGATGTTTATAAAAAATAATGCAATAAGAGTTGATGTTATTTTACTTGTTCGAACCAGCTGCTCCTTGTTCGTATTCATGAGTAAATATCTGTTAATAGCAACATTCATGTTGATGTTTTAAAAGCCTTTAACTATGCCTTAAAATTCTCTGATTTAGATTAACAAAAGCTATCTTGACAAAGGATATAATGTTCGAGGTATAATATCATATATTAGTCAAAATGATGATGGTAACGACCACAACTACAACAATTAAGACTTGTTCCAAGTGCGGGACGGATAAAACTTACACGCAAAACAACTATGAAAAATAGTATCATGACAAGGACACCAAAGAGACGATATGCAAAAACTGCTATATCAAAAGTCGAATAATAAAGAAGAAACCAATTATTGATCTGACAAAATTAAAACCATCTCAAATTAAGATAGATAATTCATTTGCTACTACTACTATTGCTGCTGATACCACTGACAAACTACTAATTGATAAGAAACCTGTTTCTATTCCTAGGATTGATGATTCATTATTAATCGATAAAAAGAAGAAACAGCATAAAAAATATAACGATATGTCTTTTGAAGAAAGGGTTGCTACAGGTAAACTATTTCGAAAAACAGTTGAGAGGAAATTAAATAAGAAATTAAAATATATACCAGCCGAGGAGTGTCTTCCATTTGTAACAGATTTAGTATTCTGTCCTTCAGGTATTATTAATGGTGGTGGAAATAACGAGGGATGTAAATTATGTGGCAATAGTCTGTATTATGAATGCGGAGTAAAATTCATCATACCAAATATTGAGATAAAGGAGAAATCATTATTACAACAACAACAATCATCTTCAAGTCTTGTTTTATGTAAAGTATGTTTGGAACGACTTAACAAATTCTGTTCAGCGTCCAAGGTAAGCTCAGATCGAGATAGATTACTACATGTCAAAATGTTGGAAAGAGAGAAAAGTAATGAGAATGCCAGTCAGGTTATACCAAAGGATAAAACAGATCATAGAAACTATTTGGAGATTAGAGATGAAATAGATAAAGAAACAAGGAAGGAGCTTTCAATAACAAATGATTGTATGTTCTAAGTCAGCCTAAGTGTTAAGTTCATTCCATCCAAAACATGCTTGTTTGCCTTTATCAGACTTTTTATCAGATTTATCAAACCACTTGGGTAATGAATACCAGATACAGAACAAGCGATAGTTGACCCTGACATTAATACCGCTGAACCTATCTCCATTGAACTATAATTACTAAATCCACTATAAGTCCTACTATATCGTGAGAAATTACCAGCATGATAACCCATCCCATATTGTGTTTATTCATGATAAACACATCTGTTATACTGCTTAGTGGAATTCTCTTATCGTTGCATATGATAGCCTCATTCGTGACTTCAAAAGCATCGACTACCCTTTTGTGCCAAAAACCTTTTGTCTTGATATGTTTGTATAAATTACGTTCAGTAGAATGTAATTCAGTAGAGTAAGGACTAATGTATTTTATTCCCTTTGGAAAATTGCTTGTATTTGAGACTAAAGGGTTAGGCGTTGGAATTGACTTTATTTCAATTGGTAGTTGTTCTTTAAGTCCATCATGGGGACAATAAAAATATCCTTCCAAGTCACATCTTTGTTGAACATGACAATCCTTGCAAAAAAGTGGGTTCTTGCCCCAACTGTCTAAAAATACGTTATGATTGTTATCTTCGAAATAATCTCTTTCATTATTTGGAATTCTGTTAATTATTCGAATGTTATCAAGAGTCATTATTTTTAACAGTCCCTATGTTGTGTTCGTCTAATAGTTACATGTTTTCTGATTGTTCTTGTTGTTGTTTTTGTTGTTTTTGTTTGTTATGTCCTTCCCTTTGATGTAAATTATTACATGAACACTCGCATGTATCATATGAACATTTGAAATGAATATTTTTACTGCAATTTTGGCAAACTGATATACTTTTGAGATCAATAGTGCTTTTACTAGTCAACAACGATTCCTTTGATTTGTTTGCAGTTTCAAACTTTTCCCTATCTGTTTTTGTCATTTCTGTCCTTTACCTCTACTACTATCATAAATCTTTATACATGGTTCATTATCTTCTTCATTATAACTAACCAATTCGGAAATCTTTTTCAAGGATTTGTCAATATTCTTGAAAGTGTCTAACAATTCTTTCATCAATTCTACTTTTCGCTTTTCGACTTCGAGCATATCCATTTCAAAACCCAACTCAAAACCAGTTACCATTTTTCTTTTTACCTAGTATATCTCATGGATTAACTTAGCTTTAAATCTTGTGATATTGTAATATTGTTAACAATGTTTATATACACAAATTAACAATTTATGACAATTATGACAAAAGAGGGTAAAACTGTTCGAATAAGCAATAAGGCATACGACTTGCTAGCAAAGAATCACAAGTATCCTGAGTCCTTAGCTGATACGCTGGATAGAATTCTTGGGGATAAGTTAAATAAATAATTAATAGAATAAATAGAACATCTGTTTTCTTACAATAGCAATTCCTGCAAGATCAACATACATACAATTTACTCCCTTGCAACGAGTCCTTGAAGAGTTAGCTAAATATATTCCTGCAAATAATAAATTTTAAAAAAAGTTTCTGTAAATGGATACAAAACCAACAATCACTAAAGATGATAAGCAACAAAAAGCAAGGATTTTGGTTGTCGATGACGAGTATGATGTTGCCATAACTCTCAAGACCATTTTAGAAGAGGATGGGAACGAAGAAGGTAGTAATAATAAACAATTTGAAGTAGATGTCTTCAATGACCCT
>JBEVTH010000234.1:0-4122 GCA_041156085.1 Candidatus Nitrososphaera maunauluensis | reverse complement strand
ATCGGGTCCATTTGTACCCATTATTACAGGACAACCGTTGCTGCGACTATTGTTCGTGATGGCGCTATTGCTGATGCGTCTGCTGCTATTGTTGATGCTGGTGATGCTGCCATTGTTGATGCTTATGCTAATGCTGCCAGAACTAACTGGACTGCTGCGACTAGAACTGCCAGTTGATTGAGTTGAACAGGGCGGTGTTGGTGCAATTAAATTTTTAGGAAGATCAAGTCCCGGTGCAATTTGACTTTTAGGAACAGATGGAGCTTTAGTACGTGACATAAACGGATGCATGGGTAGTAGCGCATTGAAGTTGTCAAGGCTATTACTGACTTTTGCTGATTGAGCAAGTACTGCCTCTCCACTTCCTTCTGCAGCAGAAGTAAATATTAATAATACAAAAACTGCACAAATTAGTAACAGATTGATTGTTGACATATTATGCTTAAAGTATCGAGTTCTACTTTTGTTATAAGAGATACGACATATCTATAGACATGATTAAATAATATCTTTAAGATAGCAGAATAAATGAATCAGTTCTTACATAAGTCTTAACAATTAAATTGATACACTGTATTTTTAAGTTCATTGAAAAGACTATTGTATTCATTTCTTTCAATAATCCATGCAACAGTACCAAGGTTAAATAGCAGTGCAAATGAGTCATATGGAAAAATGTATATTATGAAAAATAGGTCAGCATCGAATGCAATTAGGATTATGATTAGTTTCTTAATCTTTTTCTCGACAATAGTAGTTGTGAATGTTGCTGTTGACATTCCTCAACAATCATATGCAAAGAAAAAAATAACAGTAACAACACCAATTTCCCAAGCTCCATCTGGTAATACCGTTCTTAATAATCAAAATACTGATACCGGCGGCATGGACACTTCTTCCGCCAATATCACTAATGCGCAGCAAAAAGTTGATAACAGTACTAACAATACCAACAATTCTTCTTACTCGATTTACGAAAACGCAGCTGACAGAATAAGCATAATGTACCCCTCTAACTGGCAGAAGGTAGAGTATCCTGCGGGAGCAATGGGTTATGGAGTAGGTCATAGAATAATTGCTAATTTTCTTGCCCCCCTAAATTCCTCAGATCAATGGCGAGGCTCCCTGACTATACAAATATCTAGTCTGTCTGATTTAAAGAATATCATACCGCAAAATGTAACTGCGAACACCACTAATCTTGCAAGTCATCGTGCATTCAAATTGGAATACACAAATAACGAAAGAATATATCGTAACAACAATCTAACTAACTTTAATACAATTGCCCTCAAGGTAATGCAAGTTTGGACTACCATAGGAGATAACACTTATTTGCTTACATATGATGCAGAGACTTCAAAATATCCTCAATATCTACCTATTATCCAGAAAATGCTTAATTCATTTAAAGTATCATAATGACTTGCGACGCCTGTAATGATAACACATAGCAACTATGTGCTATATCTCTCGTTATAGCATTTCTGTTATCTTATATATTGTCGTGTATACTGCGTAAGGTCTATAGATAAACATTTCAGATATGAGTCGAACCGATCCAAGTTTTATAATACACACCATACTGATATTAAAGCATGTTCTGGGTCTTCAGGTTCATTGCAGGCTGATAGGAAACGATGGCTAAGTTAATGTGTGCAACTTATAATGCTGCTCAAGCAGCATTATTGTCCTAGAACTACACCACAGGTTCCGTCTGTATCATCACCCTTCGATGCATTAAAGTTCAATACAACGCTTTTACTGCTACCTCCATTTGTTCCACCACCGGCTGAACATGCAAAGTAGTCTGCACCAGGTCCTCCTATAAACACGTCATTACCGCCACCACCATACAACTTATCATTTCCTTTTCCAGCAATAAGGAGAGTGCTACCCTGTCCTGCAATGAGGATATTATTTCCATTTCCACCATACATCTGAACGGTTCCTGTTCCACTAGCAAGAATGATGTTATTTCTTCCACCACCGTATAATTGATTGTCACCTGATCCTCCGATAATTATATTGTCACCGGTTCCTCCATGTATGATATCATTCCCTCCTAAACCAATGATGACGTTACTGCCGTTACCGCCTTCTATCCTATCATCTCCTTCCGATCCCATTAGTGGATGGCAAGTTCGTGCTGATATGCATTTTGCAAGATCTGCAAAGATGGTTGTTTTAAGTTGGATAGGTGGAGCAGCTGTGCCTGAAGATGGTGTTGATGAGACTGTTGCGCCTGTGCTGGAAGAGGAATTGGTCCTAGGAGATGGTGTTGTTGATGTGACTCTTGTGCCTGTGCTGGGAGGTGTTGTTGTTGATGTTGATGTGACTCTTGTGCCTGTGCTAGAAGAGGAATTCAGGTTTGGCGATGTTTGTGCATCCACATGCTCAAAAAAGTAAAGAGGCGTAAGAAGTCCTAACGTTATAGTAAACATGATCGTCGTATAGTATGTCTTTCTCATCTTTTGTTATCGACCTGCTCTTGCATCTTTTGCCAATACAAAGGCAGCAAAATTATAATGAAATAAAAAATCTTTTTTCATAGTAGTGAAATTACGGTGCCAGAATTTAAGCTTAGCGGAACAGCTGTTAGACATTCTAGACATCATAATAAATATGTAAATGTCTTTCACAATTTGATAATTAATCATACAAAGTTTGTACTATTAGTATTACTTATGCTCATATTCTTAATAGGCAATTGATTGATTCTTATATAGGCCTTCACAGAACATTTCACAGACGTGCTGAAAAATAAAATCAAGAATGATTGCACATTTTTTATCCATTCGTTGATTATTGTGATGCTAGTGGTATTTTCTTACTCTTCCAACTGCTTTTCATCAATAACTATCCAGCCATTATCTTATACTTCTATGCTATATGCAAGCGCACAGAAAATGACGACGACATCTTTGGTCGATCCATATTCCCTTCCTTTGGATCCTCAAAATCATCCTATTCAAGCTGCAGTTCTAGCAAATAAATTCCTCATGTATGAAAATCCAAGATATGGAATAACAATACGATACCCATCTAACTGGGAAAAAATTGAATATCCTAGATTAGCTCTGGAAGTTGTTGGCAGTGATCTAGTTGTTAATTTCCTTGCACCATTAGTGAATGCTTCTGATCATTGGCGAGAACATCTAACTATACAGGTCTTGAAGCCGACTCAAGCGAAAAAACTCATCCCCGAAGGTAGAATCACCCTTAATGGTAGACAAGGATATATACGAGTAGATAATAGCACTATGAAAATATCTAATCTTGATAGCAATACCGAAATAAGAATTCATCTGAAAACATTGGAAGCTTGGGTGCCAATTGCTAATGGTGATACATATCTGCTGACATATAAAGCAGTTGTAGCAAGATACTCCAATTACTTACCAACAATACAGCAGATGCTTTCCTCATTTAAGATCGCAATTTCCAATAATTCTACTAAGTAATGAGATTCAAAATGTGTACTTCTGGAAATATTAACAAAACTTTGCAGAAAAGTCTAAAAAATAAAAGGTTGGTTGAGTTTTATTCAACTGTCGGTCTTACCAATCACTTGGTTGTATTACCAGCTGCGCCGCTAGTTGCGTTCTTCATTGCGCCACCTGCAGAAGATGTCATGTTGCCAGTTGCGTTGCCACCAGCAGCTCCGCTGCTAGTGTTACCTTGTGCTAATGCTGTTTGTACATAGCTGATAACAGAGAAGGATGCAACAAGAACAGCTGCAATGACAATCGCAGATAGTGCTGTCTTATAGTTCTTAAACATCGAGTGAAAAGGCAGAATATGACATTTATAAATTACTAGCTTATATTCTAACTTTATATTCGATATTAGGCATTCAGAATTACATCGTATCTACATCTGCATACTTCAGTTGCTAAACAGGCAGTAATTCAAATTGGTAGTATATTTTAAAGCAGTAATCCAACAAAAAGCAGTAGAACCAAACTTAAAGGTCACTGATAAAAATTATCCAAATATGATAATAACGAGTATGACAAATGGTTTTCGACTTACCAAATTTTGGATTATTATAAAGGGCGAGACGGAATCTAGACATAAACAAATGTATTGCAGAACAAGAAAATACTGGTCTAAGTCATT
>JBEVTH010000233.1:0-4135 GCA_041156085.1 Candidatus Nitrososphaera maunauluensis | reverse complement strand
TGTATGTCCTATCTTTATGCCGCCAGTCAAAATTAAACATATCGTAGAGAAAATAGTATAAAGGCAAATTGAATCCTGCAAAGAATTTGTATTAACATTATGATGCGTATAGCATACACAATTATTTCAGTTATTTGGAAAGACTAAAAAACAATATTTACTCTAATTATTGCAAAAACCAGTAGTAAGAGAAGCATATGCATATTCAAGATAGGATGTTAGATGTGTACATCTTATTATTATGATTTGATAAAAAGCCTTTCTGATTTACAACATACAGTTACTATAAATGGATTATAGCAATCTCCTCTCTTCCTGTAATCTGATAATGTGTTAGTGTTTTCATAGATGTTTATTGCAGGAGAAAACCATCATGTTTATCTGGAGCACTTTACTTTACGGCTTTGGAAGTAAACAAATTTAACCCATGATAACTTCATCTTGTATTTATAAAATCAAAATCAAGATCTTCAACTGATGATGAAGACCGGAGCAATAGCCAAATTACTCTACGCGAATATATTCGCAAACAGTTAGGTGCAAGAAGAATTGAGTTTATTATGACTGCTGTCATATGTGTGGTTTTTGCCATCTGTTTTGCCCATCTTGAATATTATTACATCAAAGATCCTGCTTTGCAAATCTCAAATGGTAAAGTACTGACTAACCATCCTGAATTTGACCGCAGCAGAGAAACAAAACCGATAATCGGAAATATGTATCAGTACCATCTATTTCCGATGCTTTTTATTTTTGCCCTCATCAGCTTTGCTGCTCTTTTTGATGATATGACATTTAAGTTATTTGGAGAGAGAAAGCGAAGAAAAGCGTTTTTCCTTGGCTGTGCCAATCTAATTACTGCAATCACCGTAGAGGATTTTGCATGGTTTGTAAACAGGTGGCTAGTACCGCTCAAAGATGATCCAAATGGCGGACAATTAATGCAACTGACTGATTGGACATCCATACATTTTGGAGCTCTAAATGTAGTAAATAGTTTTGTCATACCATATTGGTATTTAATTGCCATAGCTATAGCAACAACAGCTTACTATGTAGCATTTAGAAAACATGACATGATAATAGACTGACCTATTAAATTAACTAATTAAATTACCTGATGAAGTGCATTGCTTGGATGATAAAGACGCTTTAAAATTATTGTCATCAGCCTTTGATAAAATATCTACATATTGCTTTCATTCAACCTTCTTAAAAATAATAAATGGATAATGATTTCTAAGTAGAACAAAATTAGTAAGTAAGCGTGACATTCTGATCCCATGTATTAAACAACAACTGTGCAGTCATGGCATAATACAATCTGGTGGGTGTACTGAACCGGAAGCAACCTTGTTCGTTTCAGAATGCTTTATGATGCTTTTGCGATATACTATCTGGAGGATCTTGTCTTCCAAATGTAATTTTCAAATAATGGTAACAGGCAATGACGCCGAACCATCTACATTCGTTTTTGGCCCTGATGGTAGTAAATTGGTTACATTGGGCGCAGGCACTTACACAGTAACTGAAGAACCTCCTTCTTTATCTCCTGGCGCAATTCTCCGAGCTGTCTTCTCTGGCGCTTGTAAGTCATCTAATAGACAACTGCGACTGGTACTATAAGTGAAGGGGAAACGCAAATTTGTTCAATTATCAATGTGTTCCATGGACATCCTATACCTTAACATCCAACATTATGCGTTCCTTTAAGGTGCGGGATTATCAAAAAATAGAGGATGGCTACTTAGTACCTAAAACGGCGTCCTGCATGCAGACGAATATTCCAACAAGACGGCTGGGAATATGGTGGATTTGGTTCGAGAGTTATATTACCAGTTTCCCCAATAGACAAGATATTTGTTGATGACTCACAAATAGCGTTCATAAAATCAGTGAAGATAGCGTTGTATAATGAGTTACAGGAAGAGACAGATTACCAGCAACAAATCAAAATCTATAGAGATAATAATTGTGACTACACTCTCAATATGAAGATCTTACCGGTTACATTTACTGCTGAATACAGTAAAGCAATGCTGTCACATCTTATCAATATTGGAAGGAGGATATATATTATGATACACCGTAGGTTTGAGAAATTGCTATTAGCATTACATATATTGACAAGGACGGAAGAGTTGACAAAACAGCAATGAGTCATTCAGACGTTTTTGATTCACTTCGCATGGCTTTAGAGGCATATACCTTTTTATAAGTTAGATACTAGACACTTATATCTAAACAAAGATAACAATTGATGAATATATTGAATTCTTGTTATTATACAGCTACTATTCGGGATTCCTGCACCTTTATTATTGACTCTAGTGCTCTGAACTTTGCTTTGCATTTTAGGTTTCTAGGTTTTGTCCTTAGTCTGTGCCCGCAACAAGGGCACCATATTCCATCCCAATTCATAAATATGTCGCATTCATGACAGCGTCTCTGTCCAGTAGAATAGCGGCCAGTAGAAGAATTGGCTGGTTTATGTGCTTTATGATGTATGCATATACCCTTACAAGCCATTAGTATTATTATTATTGTTCAATCTTTTTGATAAAATTATTTCCTAAAATAAATACGTCTCTGTATTTCTCTCGAGCATTCAAGTCAAAACATGAATAAGATGACGATAATAGCTAAATAATATGACTAAATATAGTATCCTAATTTTATCGGACTATTTTTGGCATTATCATATCCTACTGATTATTCTTTGTTTTGCTTTATGATGATAATTCATTTATTCTAACTTTACCTTATCCTTTTTTTCGTTGATTCTACTCGAAGGACTAGAAAAGAGGTTAAGCCAGTATTCACTTATTGTTAAAGCATTTTTAACAAACTCATTATAGGTTGCAATCCAAGACATTGCAGCTGTCTGCCACAAATCCACACCCATCGTCATAAACTGATCGAATTTATTATTATTATTCGCGTCCTGTTTATTTGTGTCAGTATCATTATTATTTTCTGAGGTTGATGACATAGATTTTACTCACTCCTCACTAGTTGTATTAATGCTTCAAATCACATTTTATTGTTATGTCGATATGTGTATAGTAGATTCAAATAAAAAATAATCATCTTCTAATACAGACCGGAATATAAAAAATATATTAAAATCCGACCAGTGGAGCAGTATTTAGCCTACTCCTGCAGGTGTTTGGCTATTCTGACTGTGTTCCATCTCTTATGGGAATCCACAGTTTCAAAACTATCGAAGGTTCTGCCACATATACTACAGCGTTGTTCTTTAGTAGTACTCCTCGTCATGTGTCGATTTGAGACTGTAGCCATTGCGGATCATCTCTATATTTGTACTAAGATTCTCGACACTTTAATGGACAAGCAGACAATCAAGAAAATTCTACTATTATAAAGAAAAACACGCATCTGTCCATTGTGTCAAGCCACCGACTTAGGAAAGATCATCTGGTCCTTATTGTTGTTGTCATATCTACTCTTCTTATCACAAGCTTATCAATTAGTAACTATGACTATTTTGACATTAATAAAGTAGTATATGGTCAACCAGATCCAAACCAAACGAATTCTAATACTACGAATTCGGCAAATACGCAAAATATCCGTTGCATTTAAGATTAATTGGGCAATCTCATTTAGATATGGTACAATTGACAGATGACTAGAAGGGAGTGAGAAAGTAGTGGTAGCATTCATCTTCTTTGCAAATATATGCTGCATGTAAGGAGGAATAATTAGGTCATTCTCAGATACCTGATACCATGTTGGATGTTGCTTCCAAGCAGGAAGACTAGATTTTTCAGCAAGAATTGACGAAAACTAAATGGCTTTTGCATGGCAGCCATAATTTTGGCTTGGGTAATATCTATATCCTGAGCGCACAGCTGTGGAAACATCTCAGGGTTTACATATACGAACCCGCCGCTATCATAGACCAAAAATCCGTTTGGAATGTTTGAGGCTTCTACCAGATCAGATAGAGATTGGCCGTCATTAGGAACAAATGCAGCAAGATAAACGAGGCCCTTGACTTTGGAATTATTATAAGCTGCGTTTGTGATTACCATTCCACCAGGAGTGACCTACAATAATTGTTGGTCCACTAGCATCAATGAGGTCAATTGCGCGCTTTACAGTTGCAATA
>JBEVTH010000232.1:0-4165 GCA_041156085.1 Candidatus Nitrososphaera maunauluensis | reverse complement strand
GAGCTTACCGATGATTATATTGATGTGGCATAAGATACAAACAAAGCTGCTTCTCGATTGAATTGAATATTACTTTTCAGTGACATATCTTTATCATGGGGTACGAGTGAATAGATGGCAGGATCTTAATAAATAACTTGAAACGAAGTAGATACAATAATCTGCTTAAAGCCCAAGGTTCCATTTGTTATTAATTGTGATCACCTAAGCATTTATTGGATATGTGTATTGTTCTGGGACATTTATCGAATCAAAAATTTGTCATACTAAAGTAATAGGAGTAACTGTAGAGATCTATTGTTATCTTAATAGAACACAAACAACAACACCGTACTAGTTCAGTACATCAACACAAACTTTGGTTATTGTCAAGGGTGTTATAATAGATAATGGAATAAATGATAGAAACAGATTATACTACAACTAATAAAAAAATGGAGATCTGTCAAATGAAAGGCTGTACCAACTTAGTGGAAGTATACATTAGAAAATATTCAAGTCCCCCTAGAATTTTATCTATGTCTATTTGCAACAGCTGTCTGAAAAAAGGAAATTGGGAGAAGGAACTAAAATGAATAGTGATGATGATAAAATACTTGTCCTATCATTCTTTCCTATCTCCACAAATAGACCTGCACAAATGTTGTTGCCTTTGGTTATGATAGTAAATATGCCAATCTAATTATGAATCATAACTTGCTATGAAACTGTTACTTGGGGAGGAGGAGTTTGTCCTGAAGCAAAGTCCTTGACACATTGGGAACGGGTAAAAAACAATGGCCTGTACAAGCTATCTTATGCAGTAACTATCACAGTTACTATGTATGTAATCTTAATAATATCTGTCACAACCATAACCGATTAGATATAGTCTACACAATAATGAATACATTAGTTATTTGTATAAACACAAAAATGATAATAAGAATTGACGAATAGTTTTCGGTACTTACTGATCAGATATACTTAAATCCAAAGAACATTTTTTTCAACCTATCAAACTGCTTTTTTCTGACATATTTTCTAATTTTTTCACTATACATGCTGTCATAACCCTCTGATTTAGGTTTATAGGTTAAGTAATAGTACAGCATATACAAAGCTCCAATCCTGCCTGTTACACTACCTGTTACAAAATATTTTAAGAACCTAGCAAGAGCAAACAACGGGTGATATCCTAGTGTCTGCATACTTGCTCCAAATTCTATAAATTTGTGACTCCTCCCTAAAGGTTTTGTATGCTCAAACCTAGCATCGTTCAACACACTATAGACATAACCACGATGATTAGCTTCGTACAAGATAGCAGACTCATAACCCATTTTTTCAGGGTAATATCCATGCCAATAGGCGCTTTCAAAGAATGAATTTCTGACAAATCTTCCTGCGCCATGAGGCATCACAGGCTTGTATTTAGTATAATTGCCTGAAACTATAGCCACATTAGGATGTGAATCCATATGTGCGATTATCTTTTCAGCATAATCCTTAGAATATACACTATCATCAGTAGCTATTAGATGATAGTCGACTTTTTGTAGGCCCTTATCCCTAGATAATTTAATTGCCTCATTCCAGTTTTTGGATACTCTCTTAATATCATATCCCCAATCTGAATGTGTAATCACATGAAGGCTATTCCAATCTTTCTGAACGTCATTTAGAATCTCAGTTGTCTTGTCCGTTGATCCATCATTTACTACAATAACATATTCTGGCTTTAATGTTTGGTCTTTAAGTGAATTTAGAGCAGCTTTTATATTATCCTCAGAATTTCTACAAGTGACAATAGCATAATAATTACCCAATATTAAATTTAGATGATGACTAACTAATTAAAGTTATTAAACCATCCTATAATGTTCTTTGACTGATTTGATCTAAATCTTCGGTAAATGCTTATCAGAAGTGACTCTGGCCTTATGATATCGAAATGCAATCCGTACAAGATGAATAATGAAACCTACAAGCATGTAGAAAGGTTGTACTATAAAATTGATTTTTAATTGCAAGATTTTTGCTAGCACAAATGATAAGCACTAAAAATGTTCTTCTCATAGTTTTCCCAAATTAGGTTATTCCGAGCAAATTCAAATATCTTTAATCTCTTATTATAGAGTTCATCTAAATTTTCTTTGAAATACTCTAATTGTGATGCTAGATCGTTGTAATTTTCGAAAGTAAAACAATTTTCCTTCAAGGTTTCTGATACAGGCTTTAGACAAGATGTACACATAACAAAAAGACCTGCATGTGCGTATTCATAAGGTTTGTTAGGGCTTGTAAATAGGTGTGACCAATGTTTTTTCCAGGGTATTAATCCAATCGAGTGTTTAGACATTTCGCTATACATGGCTTGCCTAGATATAAAACCAGTGTATCTTACCTTTTCAGCTGATTCTCCTTCCCAACCAATAATGGTCAGATGTCCAATGTCATAGTTAGTAAATGTATCAGTAAGACCATCCATATTTCTATTTGGATATTTTTCTTGATTATGTCCATCTCCGCCTGCATAGACGGATGATAATCTATTATGAAAGTATGGCTTTTCTAAGGCCTGAACTTCCAACTTCATGGGAAAATTTGGAACGACAAATACCCTGTTAGTATTGTTACCTATAACTCCTAATTCTTCAGCAATTCTATTAGATACTGTAATTGTAGGAGTAGATGAAACCAATTCTTTCTCCCAATTTGTCCATAAACTTATGGCATATCTATTTATAAATATCCTTCTTAGATGTATAGGTAAATCGACTGCAATGTATTTGGCAATATCCGCTTTTGTCTTTTTTCTAAAAGTTATTTTTTCTGCCATCTCAATTAGTAACCTTGAAGATCTTGACCAATATTCATGATCATCATATACGAATGGCACTCCAAATTCAGATATCATTTTTGCAGAAAAAATATTATGTGCATGTACTATGTCTGGTTTTACATCTCTTATGAGTTTTTCAATCTGTTTTTTAACAGTACGCCAATAGAATGGAATCCCTAGCCTAGCTTTTGCTGTCCAATTAACCTCATATATTTTAAGAAATATCTTTCTGTCGTAACTAACTGGACTCTTTCTTCCTGCAAATATAACCTCGTGACCAACTTTTGATGCGCTAATTGCTGATTTCTCTACTCTCCAATCCGGTAAGCCTTCGTGTGACAAATGCAGGATCCTCAAGTTTACTAATACTAAAGATAATATCCTCATTTATGAATTCTTTACAATAAATCCTGATTCTAAATAGTTTTCAACTACTTTCAACCCTTCACTTCGAAGGTAAACTTTTTGTCTCGACACTTGTTCCATGTTTTATACTACTTTGTTCAGGGTTTGATTTAGATCCTATCCCAAAAATAGATAAACATATAGCTCGAAAACTGCTCTCTATAGACGTGCCATGTAGACGAATCAAATATCTCCAGCAATTAGAAAGATTCCTGATAAATTGTGGAATGAGATCAAGCTACTATTTCCACCAGAGAAAGCAAATAATAATAGTATAGGACGTCCTATTATTCCATTTAGAAAAGTTCTGGATAGCATTCTATATGTCTTAAGGACAGGATGCCAATGGAAAATGCTTCCAAAAGAATTTGGTTCTGGTTCAACTTGCCATAGACGATTTCAAGAATGGATATTATCTAATGTATTTCAAAAATTGTGGGTTAGGCTACTGAAAGTTTATGATGATCTTAGAGGCATTAGATGGATATAGCAATCGCTTGATAATATATCCATTAAGGCACCTTTAATGGGGAAATGACTGGTCCTAATCCTACAGACAGAGGTAAAAGTGGAACAAAGCGCCATGTATTAACAGACCAGCTGGGTATTCCCTTGTTTATTGTGTTATTACATCTGCAAATACACATGACATAACGGCTTCAAAAGATACACTAGATAATCTGATAGTTAAAAGGCCTTCATGCAAACAATATCTGTTTCTTGAAAGTATACGACTTTTCAGAAATAAAAGAGAAGTTATCAAAATGAAATACATTACGCATATCCGTCATAGAGGTGAAGAAAAAGAATTGATGAAGAAACGATATCCATCAAGGAGATGAGTTGTTGTAGAAAGAACCAATTCATGGCATAATAGGTTCAGAAAGTTATTAGTAAGGTATGAAAAGAAATCAGAGAACTATCTTTCACTAGTGT
>JBEVTH010000231.1:0-4199 GCA_041156085.1 Candidatus Nitrososphaera maunauluensis | reverse complement strand
TTTCTATTGTAGATATATGCTTTGAATATTCATTTGCTTCAGTAAATGAAGTAATGACATATGCTTTATCATCCTTTATGGTACAAACTTCTAGTCCATTGATTGTACGTTTATCAAAAACACTGATACCACCATACACTATTTTATGTGCTGCATTACCATCTCTTCCAAGAGTAGTGGGAATTGATTCAATAACCTTATAGTTAGAAGGAGATTGTGTTAAATTGCTAATTTGTTTAGCGACGAATTGGTCAAGTGAAACCATATTATATGAAGTTAGATTCTCAATACTTACCATAAGGACTGGACTTCTTGAATTACTATTTTCTTTTAATGCTTGTCTAAATAAGACAACGATATTAAATGATAGTATCTCTTCTTTTTCCCAATTGTAAGGATATATTATCTTTATACCGTAGGTATTATTTTCGTATGTAAACCAACTGTTTCTATTAAATATGGCAATAAATATAATGAAATGAGCCTTCGCACTTATAAACCTCAGTTATTCGTAATCACGTTCATGAAATTTAGAAGGAAACTCTACAATTCGATACAATTATCGAGTCAGAAGATCAAGACACCACCAAAAAGAAGCGGGGAAATATTTGCTCAGGGACAAAGATTTGACTTTAGGTTATTGTATACACAAGACTATCATCATAATCGCATGTATGAACAGTTACCACAACAAAATGAGAAAAACAAGAACACAATCAACAGCTTTATGATATAATATCTAGAATGCCAGAGACGCCTGCGTTACCCAATGCAAAAACAAAGCGATGGCGATCAACAGCAATTTTTTCAAGATTTATGCAGGTTCTTTTGAACCATAACTTTCATAATAAACCAACGTTTCAAGCGGTAGACGATTCTTCTTTCTCTTACCTGTGAACCCTCTTACAGGATAACCGAAACCTACTATGATCGTAGGATTTAGCTCTTTTGGGATTCCATAGTCGCTTCGAAGTTTCTCTTCTTTTATTCCTGTAAACAATCCTGACCCTACGTTATAATTCCATGCAGCTAACTGCATATTCTGTAGCGCTCTTCCTGCATCAATCAAATGGTAATTGTACTTTGGGTTTGTTAGTATTATTACTGCAAAATTTGCACCTCTGACCCAACTTCCGCTTGTACTATCTTGTGCCAACTTTTCAAGATTTTGTTTGTTTTCTATAAGGATAAATCGCCAATGTTGAGTGTTAAGACCTGTGCCAGCTAATCTAGCAGCCTCAAGAACCTTTATTTTTATTTCAGATGAAACATCATCCGAGGTGAATTCTCTTATGTCAAGCTTGGTTGCTATACAATCAAAAATATCCATATATGTTTTTTACTATCGGCCTAATTATATATAGCCGTATCATGTAATGAAATAATGCAATTGATTTGCCATTAACTTGATAGTACTGATAAGGCATTTATTAGAAATATGCCCACTAAACCCTGGAATCATATTTGTGTATGATTCAGTATGCCAAAATGGAAGAAAAGACATCAGTAGTTCTTGGTAGCGACCGATAGATTTCTTCCTTGATTATATAGGTCGCTTGAGTATATTGCAGACAATATTATATATGATATCTAACTCAAGGAGAAAAGACCAAAAGAGTGTATAGAACTGTGAAATTGGTAATTCTTCTTGTAGTAATCTATACACCAAATCTTTCTTTTACCAGTCATCTTATTTGACAAATGCTAGTGTCAGCAGCAGTAATAACAACAGGTTTAATGCACATCATAGAATCGCTTTTCTATCAGGATTTTATTATTAATCGATTTCATGCTATATTTGATCCGACGCTAGTTAATCTATCCTCCTTTTTTCTCCTTTTCCATTTCAATCTGCCAATTTGTTTATAAAAACATGGCTTTATTGATTTGTCATGAATCTTGTCGATGCTGTAAAGTGCCATGCGGCTTCAAGCGCAAGGAAGATAGTTGCAAAGCTAAGACCCAAAAATTATTGGAGGAAGAAGAGATTTTTTGTTGGTATGATAAGTTAAACCGTCAATAATAATTAAACTGCATTCTTAATTCCTTTAACCTGGATATCATGATTCCCTGATGGGATAAAAAGATCTATATGCACTGTTTTTGGATCCGTTGTTTTTACTGATGCTTTATTGTATAGCTTTCCATCCATCGTAACAGATACAGCAGACGGATATCCAGAGTTCTTTACTATCTTTAAACTCATCGGACCCCCCTCTGGATTGTAATGCTTTATTCCAAACGTAATACTTTCTTTGGCAGTGTTATACTTAAAATCACTTATACTCACTACACCGTTTATATCATATGAAATAGACTGACCTTTACCTATGTTTAAAATCGTCATTGGAGCATTATTAAGCGAAACCCCTGCACAGCTAAAATAAAAGACATGTGGTGAGATAGCAGAGTCAGGTAGAGCAGTAAACGCCAGTTCTTCACCAGGCTTTATCAAAGAGATTACATTACTTTTAACAGAATCAATCTGTACTCCATTTTTGTCATGAACTGATGCGTATATGCTTACATTGTGTAGATTAAATGGCCCTATATTCTTGGCTGTTCCAACTAGAGCCTTATTGCTACCTGTTGGCATATTAGAATAATTCAATCTTAAGACATTATAATATGGTACTGGAACCTGTTTTATACTATAGATAAAGGCTGTACCCTTAACGGATTGGTTTGGTGTAATTATAAATTTAAATGGAGCGCCAGTCAACGGGTATATAATTCTGCCATAGGTTGGGTCTGTCATTGTGTTTGGTGTTGTTGTGGTTGTGACACCTGATTTATCATCATTTTTATTTAGCGTATTAAGGCCAACGGTAATCTGAACCGGGATGTTTCCATAGTTATCTACTACTCCTATGATGTTTAAATTGCCATTCGAATCCCTGAAAGATTCCTGTTTTGTCATCTTTACAGAGCTGTCACCAGTATTAGTAGCAGCAGTATTTACTGCTAGTGAAGAAAGGGATAAAAGGGAAAGCGTCAGAACGATAAATAGCACTAATAATACTGTCAAGACTAGGTAGACCATTTTTTTGGTTAGTTTCTTGGGTGGTGACGCTTCTGCTCTGTTTGTATTACTAAATGTTGATGCAGACATTGTCGCTGACTTTTCAACTTGGTCAAATATCCTCATAATATTGAATATATTGTATGTCTAATAGATTAGGCATCCTCACTGATATATATTACAAATCATACATCAGGTCTACAAAAGTAGATACTCTGGTTGATGATAATACAGATATATATGATATACAAAGCTCGAGGGAAAGAAGAAGAAACCAGAAGATGGACTAATATATGAGTCAAATAGCAACACACTCCACATTTGGCAGAGACATTTTTGAATTAACTGAATCGAGTGTAAGAAAAGAAGCAGTAGAACTACAGGCAGTTAGGATGCAGCGTGAGAAATTGCATTCAATATACACACAAATTTTACCCAAAGCAGTTCCAGGTCTTATTGGTGATTTGCTCTCACGCGAGGGATATTATCACGAGAGCCCTGAAGATGCACCGATGTATACAATAGAAGTATTCACAAAAAAGGGAACAGATCCTGAAGAGGCCAAAAGATACATATTTGAAAAAACTGGAATGATGCCTGCTGTATATGATAAAGGTACTCATTATGTAACAAACCAAAAACTAACATTACAAATACTCAAAGAGATCTCTGACTGTAAAGATGTATTGGAAATTACAGGTGAATATTCCGGCAGCTGTGGATCAATTGGGCCAGTACATGAAAGAGGAGATCAAGCACATTGCAGGCTGCTATGATCAAAACAATGGTTTGGTGGTAGGATTAGTAACTTGTATTATTTCCAATGCTTACAGGAGATTAGAAAGCTTACAGAATAGCGCAACAAAAGATGGGGTGTATAGCAATAATGCTGTCTGATTTGAAAGAAATAAGGAATGTCTATCAGGGGCTGAAGACATTGTATCAAACACACCTTCCAAAAATAGATCCTGCCCTACTTCATGATTTACTAATACGCGAGGAGGAAAAATCTGAACGTGCGCCTTTTTACATGGTTGAAGTATTTACACAGCAGGGTACGGATTCAGAATGGTGTAAAAATCATATTTGGAAAACTACTGGATTTGTTCCAGCAGTATATGATAAAGGTACTCATTATGTAACAAATATGAGACTAACACTTGAAATTCTCAAAGCA
>JBEVTH010000230.1:2611-4214 GCA_041156085.1 Candidatus Nitrososphaera maunauluensis | reverse complement strand
GCATTCTCATGTTTGGTAGGAGTAGCTAGTAATGTTTGTTTAGTGAAATTAGTGTAACTATCTCATGCTTGATCCTAAGTTTGTAGCATCTGTTAATTTTTATAATCGCAAATGTGAAACAAAAGCATCATTGAAAATTCAGGAGTTCATGTCGTCGCTACCTCAATCTATAGTCAAAGGGGAAGATGTTTCAATTCCAGACAACGTAATTAAAAAAATATTCAAGCTTGCCAATGTACGTAAGACAGATATTTTCTACCATCTTGGATGCGGAAATAACAATACTGTTGCAATAGCTGCCAAAGAATTCAAAGTAAAAAAGTCTATAGGAATTGAAATAAGAAAGACATTAGCAATTAAAGCATGTAAAAAAATTGCAGATGTAAAGAATGCTAAAATAATTAATGACGACATTAGAACAACTACCATTTCTGATGCTACTGTTTTACTCTTCTGGTTTACAGATTCAGATATCATTCATCAAATGATTAGCCGATTTGAGAATGAGTTGAAAAATGGCGCTCGGATCATAACAATTTGGTCTCCACCTGAATTAATGTTGCCTGTAAAGGTTAAGTTTCCTTTTTTTGTCTGTACAAAACCATTCAAATATGCCAAGGATTTAAAGGAGCAAATTAAAGCGATTTATGGAAATCCATGCATGGATTTCACTGCTTCATGGTTACTTGCTGAAAAGTATATTCATGAATTAGAAGTCGTTCCAAACCAATACCTTAGATTTGTAAATATGCTTCAGAGTATGATAATTTGGATAAATGCATGGAATATGGGGGTGGCCTGTGAAGAGGAAATTCCTCCCCCTGTACAGACCTATATAGGAATATTGAAAACCTTTTTTAATATTGATCTATCAACTATGATTTCAAAATAATTTATTAGTTTATGGACTGAAGAAGACGAGATAGTGTAGATATAATACTTGATAGCTGGGAGAAGATGAGTGCGCCACTTATATCATCATTACTGTAAAAGTCATTGCCAGTAATGTTCTTACTATTGGTATTGCATGTAATGCTATTCTTGTTTCCTCGTTGTTTTTATTCGAAACTTGTTTGTTAAGCTCTTTATTTTTGTTGGACACCATTCAGAGATATATTTCTATAGTGCTAATGTGCCAATTACTACTAAAGATAATTCCTTCATTATATTAACTCATAGAAAGTATTATTAATCTATCCTTTATATACCAAATTATTAGACAGATATGGCCAGACGTTCAAACAAATCGATAGAAGCGATATTAGTATCAAATACATCAAAGAGAAACTGTCTAGGTACTAGATGTGCATATGACATATGCACCTACCTATGGTCCAAAACCAGCCATAGCTACAGCACGATCGACTAGGAGAGGGTCTGCATATTTTTGATATATCCATTCTTCTATTCTTGTTTTGTTAAGGTTTACTTGATTCTCAGAACTCAGGAGAAAATCAGCATTTCTTAATATATCTTTTGTAATTATTTTGGATTTTTGATTGCTAATATCTATTTCACATTCTTTCATTACTTGAATTGATAATTGATTTACATCTCCTGATGTCCTGGTTCAAGCACTTGATGCCACATGACCTATATGAGA
>JBEVTH010000230.1:0-2601 GCA_041156085.1 Candidatus Nitrososphaera maunauluensis | reverse complement strand
GAGAAGATATCGAGAGGGTAGGTGCTAAACGGTTTAGCACCTCTCTTATGGTCTAAAACCTGCCATAGCTACCGCACGACCAACCAAGACCTGGTTCCAGCACTTGATGCCACATGACCTATTTGAGAGTATTTTCAAAAGAAACATTTTCTGCACATGCAGATTTTGAGGGGGTAATTTGAGAATTAAATTGTCATGTTATTATCAAATTATGGGAACTTTTATCCCTTGTAAAACTTGAATTAAGGACATTATGAAAAATGTGGTATAAAAGGAAAGTAGCAAGAATTAAGACAACATAAGGAAGAATATCATTCGTATCAGTAGAATGAAGTAGAGTTCAGGTTAGTGCTGGTATAGATATTCCCATTGTATAATTCTGAGGATGATTACACTTATAGACGCGAGTACTATGACCATGCATTGAAAACTTGTGATGACATGTATGATAGTTGCAAATTGGTTCTATTTCCTGACCGTATACATCGATAACCTGTAGTTGGTGTTGTTGTTCTTCGCTCTGCTGACATGGTTGTTTTATTGGAACAAGGGCAGTGGGAATAGACTGTGGATATTTTTTAAAAAGTGTAGAGTTAGCAATTAAAGGTTTGAATTGAGTCTGCTTCTCCATCTCTTCTTTTTTCCAATGGCAGCTGTAGCAGAAACCGCACAATATACAGGTAAATTGTGTTCTATTATTACATGATTTACACTCATTATATCTCGATTCAAGAGTGTCTCAGATAATCGTGCAGCATATCTGTTCTTAACTATTCTAATTTTCCTTCTGTCAATGGTCTTATTGGAACTTGGTCTTTTCTTACTTTGAGTTTATTGAATATGTCTGCAGATTGCTGCTGTTGTGGAGATTCCTGTGCAATTTTTATACCTATTTCGCTCTTTATTACATCTCTTCCTTCCCTTGAGCCAATAAGTATTATCTGCGCATTTTGATAGTCTATAAATTTTGTATCTTTAGCAAGAGACACAAAGTTCTCATTTTCGTCAAATTCCTTTAATACTTCCTCTGGATATTTTACAGGTTCTTCTGTACTAGGAAGACTTCCTACTGATGACCTCGGTACTTTAGGGTTAATAACTGAAATAACATAACTTGCTTCTTTTTCTATACCTAATTCATTTTGAGCTTCACCAGGCTCATTTGGCATTTCAAGAATGTACGCAAGCTCTGCATGATTTTGATGCTTTACTATCGCATACTTCCCTTCCCCAACTGGTCTTGCAGCATCACCTTTCCTAAATTCATCTGATAAGAGTTCTTTTGTAAGCTCATTAGGGTCTTTGAAAATGCCTGCTACTCTAGCCCAATACTTCTCAGATGCTCTAGCTTCAGTCTCTCTAATCTCTGGAAGTGATTTTTTGCCTATAATAAACAACCTATACAGCCGATTTTTTTTGCTATTATTTTCTTGTTCTTCAGGCGCAGTGACCATAAAGAACCGTCTGACATCTTCAATACCTCTTACCTCTTCAGCACCTTTCTTTGGTCTATAAAAGAAGTAGATGTCACCTTGTTCTAAGATCTCAGTCCTACTGCCATTATTATTAGCTTTGATCTGGTTTTCTTGTTGAGTCATAGGTGCTAATTTACAAATAGAGACAAGTTACACTCTTGACAAAAATAACAGAGCCTGTCAAAGTCAGAAGATAATGCCATCATGTCATTGCAGCGGGGACATTCTATTTCTTGTTCTATATCTTTGAGTATTCGATATACTTCTTCTTCCTTTTCATTTTGCAAAGGATTAACTTGCTGCTGTTGTTGCAATAGCAATTCCTTGCTCATTTTTCTCTATCAACAGGTTTTGGCTAAGTTGCTATTATATCGTGAAACACTATCTGGGGAGGGAGAGTATATGGTATTGTACTGTTATAGTACGGTAATTTACTAGTAAATCCCCTCTCCCCGTCCCAAGGTAGCTTCTGCTGTTATATTCAAGATGCGGCGAATGATGCATCAAGTCAACAAAAATTATGTCCCATGTAGGAGATTTTGAGCTAGAACAGCTTCCGGGAGTAGAGCCACATTTAATAAGTAAACTCAGACGAGCTGGAATAGAATCTGTAGTATATCTAGCCGTATCAATCCCGCGTGAGCTTGCAAATGGAGATTATGAAGGTAACATAGTTGCAGCCGATGTAGACACATTAGCGCAACTTGTAATGAAGGCCAAAAAGTCGCTTATAGATTCTGGGGTGCTTAGCAAGGAGTTCTGTACAGCCCAAGAGGTCTTGGAAAGAAGAGAAACACTTGTCAGATTTACAACAGGGTCTAAGAATCTGGATACCTTCCTGAAGGGCGGAATAGAAACTCAGGCTATAACAGAGTTTGCAGGGGAATTTGGTTCAGGGAAGAGTCAGATCTGTCATACGTTATGCGTGACTGCTAATAATATGCACAAGACAGAAGGAAGTATAATTTTCATAGATACCGAGAATACATTCCGACCGGAGAGAATTCACCAGATAGCAGAAGGCAGAGGACTTGAGCCAGAAGAAATAATGAAAAGAGTATTTGTTTGTAAAATAAACAACAGTGCTCATCTAGAAGCTATAATAAAAAATCTTGGGAAGTCTATA
>JBEVTH010000229.1:0-4217 GCA_041156085.1 Candidatus Nitrososphaera maunauluensis | reverse complement strand
TCGCAAATAGATGTATTATGGCAAAAATGAACCATAATCAGACGATTTATTTTATTCCTTTTTTGGGTTTAGGCCTATGAAAAAATCGAATTGATGAGACTTTATAAGAAAGTTGAAATTGCCTGATAAATCAGTTCCTTCTTCTACAGTTTCAAATTTGACTGACCCACTAAGCATAAAGTCTTCAATATGAGTTGTTCAAACTTACTCCTGAGTTCAACTTCTTCTCCTTTCTCATCACCCAAATAGATTTTTTACGTATATAATTGGAAGAGCGCAATAAGTTACATATAGAATTTAGATCTTTTGTAAGAAAACAAAGTATAGTAGGATGCATTTGATTCGTATGTCTACCAAGTAGAGAATGAATTCTCATAGGTTAGATTTTAAGCTACATGGGAAATGTATTTTGGTTACCTTTTCACATATGAGATAAAATATAAGCTGTGCCTGAAACTATATAATCAAGACAAAAATGTACGCGAAATAGCTCAAGAAGCAAGGATGTCATTTCGCGATATTGGTGCTATTTTAAAGAAGGTAGAAGACTTCACCAATAGTGGTAATGGAAATACACTAGCGAATGACAAAGGTAATAACAGCAATAAATCTACTATTGAAAAGGCCACTCAAGCACACAGACTCTTTGAAGAAGGAATTAAACTTTGTCGGTGTCATAATATATCATTTCTCTCAGTATGTAGCTAAAAAATATCTGCTGAAGAAGTAACTACAGAAGATAAGCGGTGGTGGTAGTAGGACATATTTTTTTATTTTATGCTCTTTTAGATATGAGAAAATATTTTTTAAAAAAGTTGTACAATAATAGGGTTGTACTATGGTCACCCTGGTCAGTCATGGTCAACCATGGACATGGTGAATGAATCAATACCATGCACACAACCACACAAAACAGTCTTATGACTTTTGGTATCTTGTATCTTGTTCTTCCGCCTTCAGTGGAGGCAAAAATGGATTTTTCATTTGTCGACGCAAAAGCGCTTCTGAATTTGCACCAGGACAGGAAAAGAAAAATGGTGGAAGTACTATTACGGGACCATAGTAACGGTCAACCCTGCTTTTCATTTTTGGATAGGCCCTAAGTTAAAGTGACTATTTATGAAAATATTAGTAGTATACATGAGTGTATGACGACGATGTTACATATCCTCTATTCAAACCAATCAAGTGGATAGAAATGACATAATTAGAAAGTCAAATTAACTACCTTCATTAACACATAAACAAACTTTTGCCATCCTAAAGATAGGTTATGTCATCTTATTATAGCGTGATTATATATTAAGAAATGAGATAATTCGTTTAAAGCCTGTCAAATTAAACAAGATTTATGGTGGTACTGGTAAGTTTGCTGGTAGAGATATGCATATGATTACTACTAATCATAATGGATCAAATGATATCGGAGGCATACGGGTTTAACGTACCAGCTCTTTAATTGCAGCCAAAAAACAATAATAGCAAAAAGAAACTAATAAGCATGCATACATATGAATGTAAATATATACTGCTATAATGATCATAAAATTACATATACACAAATAAGTCATTACATCGCATTTGTAAACATCTGTCTTTTTATTTTCGTTTGACCTTTTTACTACACCAATGCACGCAACCAAAGCATCAACCATATTGGCTGTCATTGCTATTGTTACAGCAATAGCACTTGTAACAGCAGGTAGCCTTACTGATTCAGTAATAGCAGTAAAAAAACACAAGAGCAAAAGTACTAGCAGTACTAGTACGGGTGGTAAAAGCAGTAGTACTACAGGAGGAGTAAGTAAACTCATCAGCTGTATAAGAGCACTTCCGGGATCGTTTACTCGATCTGATGTAGACAATTGTTATGACACTGTTTACAATACAGCTATCAGTAGTAGTAGCGGAGCAAGTAGCAGTGCTAGTGGTGGATCCGTACCTGTAGGAACTCCATAGTACCAAATATTTTCCATAAAATCTTATAAGCGGTAGTAAAAGCATTTACAGAAGGCACAACTTATCTACTCTTATTTTTTATAGCTTTTATTATAATTTTTTCTGCACTTTGATAACAAAGATAACCAAACATACAAGTGATGAAGATGACAAACAAAACACAATTCACGACCATTGATGAATACATCAAAACCTCTTAGGGAATTAATGGTTACTTCGGTAGATTCGTTACAACCGTCAGTGAGTCTTTTACTTGTGAAAAAGAACGAGGAATAAAGAATAGTTTCTCTAGACTTATTGGGATAAAGAAAAAGAGAGTCTAAAGTAGCGACTTTGTAGTATGATAAAAATCGCAGAGCAAAGAAAGCTTAGTTTGATAGGATTGGTTTTATCCCATAAACAGGATGAATCTCGGTAAGTCCTCCTGGCGCTTCACTCCATTCTATTTGAAATCGACCGGTTACCATAACATGTTCATGACCATTTGGGAGAGAAAAGTGAAAATCAGGACCATTGTAACGGTTGCAGGCTCCGACATCCATCGGCTTGATGCTGATAACTGGTTCCTGACATATTACTTCAATATGAAGTCCGTGTTTGCCAGATAATGTAGTATGCGAGACGTCGAGGTTTCCGGGGCCGAGCATTCCAGCATAAGGCGGATCAACTGCAATGTTGAAACTTATATCACCATCGGTATTGACCTTTAGTCCAGACATCATCGTTCCTGTCACAATTACGCAAGGCCTTATGTGCGTGAAACGAACTTCCTTGAGCGGTAAGATAAAATTGTCCATTGAAGCTGATTGTAGACAGGATTGTTGTTGCTTATCCATCTTACTGTTAAAATTGGTAGGGTCACTAGCAGCAGCGGCTATTGCGCTGGCCATAAATAGCCTTTGAACTGTACTCTGCTGCTCGGACTGGCTTGGAGGCACAACATCAGATGGTCTCGCCGATGGAGAAAGTGATAATGTTGATGGTGGTGAAATGATAGGCGTTAATGAATGAAGATTGAAAGTGGCTCCTTGGTTTCCCATCAGTTGTTGTTTTTGGTTAGTATATTGGTTATAGGCTATAACTGGTAAGAATTCTCCCACTAAAGGAAATACTATTAACACCATTATAGAAATAATAATAATAATTGAAATTTCAGTACTCATTGTATTTTTTAGCATAGTAAATTACCAGATATAAGTATCACTAAAAATACCGGTTCAGACTATAATATTCACTATAGACAGCGCTCTGAACTTTATATGACATAAACAACAACAAAACAAAGGATATGAATCTGATTTGGATTCACCTCGCGATAGCAACAATGATAGCGATGAACAATTGACTACAGGCAGACAAATAGTATTTTGATTTGATGTTTATGTTCTACTACAATAAAAGACATGTTCCAGAAGTACATGAATGGTATTATCAAATGATCTTCATATTTTTAAGTTTTATAGTACAATCGTGCAAGATGCTGTGCATCGCATATCGCTGAAAGTATTACCATCACCAAGTCTTTTGTTGTAGTTAACTCTTTTCTTCTACTGTATTAGTTGTCATCGTCGTTGTCGGAACTAACTCCTGCTCTTCCTCTTGCTCTTCAGCTTCCTTCCGGATAAGATCATCTACATATGCTACTTCTTGGTGTCTTAAATATTCAGGTAAAATTGCAGGTGAATAAATAATATTAATTGGTAGCTATAGCCTATAAACAAAAAAATCAAAATAGTGAGTTACTGCAGATAGATGTTTACTTCATATCGATCCAAGAAACGAGCAGATTATCAACACCATTTTTACTGACAACCTTTACCCTTCGTTCTAGCTACTCGAATTATCACCTCAATACTCATTATTGATATATTATCAACAGTTAAGAGATACATGATTTTGGTACGGGAGGCTTCTTTAGATTTTGATTTTACTTATGAAGGATGTTCTTCCGATGAACTGATTATATGTGCTATCCTGACATCCAGGACATTTCTTTATCAAATGTTTTGGTGTCCAATGTTAGTCGGCTTACGACATAAAAGAATTTGTTTCTAAGTAAGTATTTTTATGGTTATGAGTTAATTTTGATAGTACCTCTTTACCTGTTAGAAAAGTTGGGTTAAAGGTATCCAATCTGGTCAGAATAGAGAAGAGAAAGCCACCACAGCAAAAATCATTGTTAGATTACATTTAGTTGTTAGATATATAGCACCACTAGAAACACATTATTATAAAATCTGAGATATACATCTACAACT
>JBEVTH010000228.1:3146-4231 GCA_041156085.1 Candidatus Nitrososphaera maunauluensis | reverse complement strand
TATAAGGCACATGCGTAAGGCAACCCAATCAGTTCCCTCTTTTTCACATTCTTCGCAGCCAGATGTTTTAGAAGTAAATTATTTTCATCTTTGCCAACAAAGTGTTCACAGTTCTTATTGTTCATAATAAGTCTTGAATATTTGCCTACGCAATATTCATTATTTATTTAATTGCTTAGTACTCCACACCTCCTCATAGCTATGTGTATAGATTTCTATAATATTACCAAACGGGTCTTCACAATAGGCTATTTTATATGGTTTACCTGGGGTTAGTTCCAAAACTTTCGTTCTCTGCTTTCCCCCATTTTCAGCTATTTTCTTTGTGAGCTGCTCTATTTCTGGTTCTGTTATACAAATATGAAAAAAGCTTGTTTTCCAATACTCAAAATTATTTGCAGGACGTTCAGCTTTGGGATCTATAAATTGAAATACTTCAAAACCTACTTGATTTTTGGATATCATATGTACAAGCTTTAATTTTCTAAATTCTGCTCCAAAAATATCAGTTAAAATCCTACCTATATGAGAGTTATCTGAGGTACCATCTATCTGTTCTGTTATCGCATTAAATCCCAATATTTCATTGTACCATGTAATGGCTTTATCTAGGTCAGGAACGCTGACTGCAACGTGATTTATAGCTTTAATATTTAAAGGAGTGGAGCTATCCATGACTCCGCATCATTATAATGATAATTTAAATTATGTGTAAACTAGACATTTTGTTGTTGCGATGACGATCTTTCTTTAGCATGGTCTAAGTTTGAGTAGACAATAATATAATTTGGTTTGTTTAGGTTAACGACAGAATGACTGAAGGAGTTAATAATATATTGAATAAATCTATAACAGAAAAAGAAGCACGGGAGATTATCGAAGCTGTTTGTTTCTGGATTTCATAATGAAGCTAATGGACCATACAAAATTAATCTAAAATGCATCATTTTCGTCTTCTAAATGGAATCTCTTAATAACTACGAATAAAATAAACAACAAACTGAAATTCGTGAATGAGAAGAAAATAGTGACAGTATTCTACTTACTGTAGAACGCAAGGATCAGACAAAACGTTCTGTATTTCT
>JBEVTH010000228.1:0-3046 GCA_041156085.1 Candidatus Nitrososphaera maunauluensis | reverse complement strand
TGCCGTAACTGTTTCAAGTATAGGATCCCAATAATGAGCAATCCCTATTGTTAAAGTGAATAATAACAATCATGGTAGCACCAAATGAAAAGCAGCTGGTTTTATACTATATGCATTGCTGATCATACAAGCCATGGTAAATAATAATGAGATCTCGAAAATCCTTGGCAAAATCGGATTTCTCCTGGAAATGGACAATGAGAATGACCCGAATGCTATTTTCAAAGCTAGATCATACAATAGAGCATCAGATGCAATTGCAAACTTGTCTATAAATATTGAAGAAATATATAAAAAAGATGGTCTGAATGGATTATTACAGGTACCATCTATTGGAAAGGCAATTGCTGCAAAAATTGAAGAGTATATTAGTACAGGCAAAATAAGATATTTTGAAGATCTAAAGTCTAAGACTCCGGTAAATTTGGATGAATTTTATAGTTTAGAAGGCGTGGGCATAGGTCCAAAAACAATCAAAGCTCTTTATAATAATTTGCAGATAAAAGACTTATCTGAGCTAGAGAATGCAGCAAAAGAGGGAAGAATCCAAAAAGTTGCAGGTTTTTCACAAAAGAAAGCACAAGCAATTCTAGAGAAAATTCAGTTCTTCAAAAAAGGTAGAGCCAGATTTCTTTTAGGTGAAATTTATCCTCTCGTAAAACAGATAGAAAGCCGTCTATCAAATTTCAAAGGAGTAAGAAAAGCTATAGCTGCCGGATCATTTAGGAGAATGAAAGAAACAATAGGAGATATTGACTATTTGGTAGTAGTAGCATCTGATGAAGACTCCACGAAAGTAATGGACTACTTTGCATCTATGCCAGAGATTGCAGAGGTTATTGGTAAAGGACAAAGCAAAACATTCGTAAGGCTAAATAATGGAATGGATGCTGATCTGTTGGTTGTTCCTGAAGAAAGTTTTGGTTCAGCCTTGCAATATTTTACAGGCAGCAAAGAACATGGAATAGCTATGAGAAAGGTAGCACTCTCAAAAGGATTTCATCTTAATGAGTGGGGTATTTTTGATAAGAATGAGAATAGAATACTAGCAGGATCAACAGAGGAAGAGGTTTATCAGGTATTGGATTTAGAATGGATTCCTCCAGAAATGAGAGAAAATACAGGGGAAATTCAACTTGCAGCAGCGAAGAAAGATGGAAAGCTCCCTAAATTAATACAATATAACGATCTGAAAGGTGACTTGCAGGTTCACAGTAACAACACAGACGGAACAATGTCAATAGAAGATATGGCTTTATCTGCAAAAGAAAAGTTTGGATTAGAATACATTGCAATCACAGATCATACAAAAAGTTTGAAATTGACAAACGGGCTTGATGAGAAACAACTGCTAAAACAAGCAAACATAATAGCAGAGATAAATGACAAACTAAAAAAACGAAAAATGCCTAATAACTTTCGTATTTTATCTGCCGCCGAGGTAAACATAATGAAGGATGGATCATTAGATATATCAAATAATACATTAGATAAACTTGATGTAGTAGGTGCAGCAATCCATTCTCACTTTACACAGCCAATAGAGGTTCAAACTGAAAGATTGGTAAAAGCAGCACAAAATCCTAGCATTGATATTATCTTCCATCCCACAGGAAGAATAATAAATAAAAGAGATGGATATTCTCTTAATATCGACAAATTTATAGATGTGGCAAAGAATACTGGTACTATTCTAGAGATTGATGCACACTACAACCGACTTGATCTGAAAGATGAATACATAAGAAAAGCAATACTAAATAATGTTAAATTAATAATTGATTCAGATGCGCACCATCCTGTTCATTTTGCATTTTTAAAATTTGGTATAGCACAAGCTAGACGTGGTTGGGCAACGCAAGCGGACATCCTAAATACATTACCTGTTGAGGCATTACTGAGGAGTCTAAAGTAAGTAAGACAAGCCCTTAAATTGCAATGTTTTGTCAGGAATTTTGTAAATTTGCTTATGTCCGTTCTCATAATATTTTCTTAGCTGTTTGTTATCTTTCCAACTCAGATAGTAATAATTGGGAGATTCTTCTTTTGGCAGCTTTTTTAAGTTGAGCAGATATGGTGAAAGTATTATCCAGATGATATAATTTGATCCGAGATTGGAGTTTGCAAGAGTTTCTCAATCCAGTTGATGCCGCTAGTGCTGCTGCCTCCTCATATTTTTTTACTTTTATTACTCATCTTGTGCAATTGGCTAAATTCTTTGATCTTTTCTCCTGCAAGCCAGACATAGAAGGGATATAGTAATGGGTTAATCTTGGGGTCGATGCTCTCTCTAAGATGGGCAGCTACTGCACAAAGCAGGATTCACTGCTTGATAATGTCAATAATGCTTTTCCACATGTTTGGCAGAAGTATTGACTACACGTCATACATTGAATAAGATAACAATTTGTGTCGCCAGCTAGTCTTACCGTAACAAAGTCGTGTTCATGTATAAGCTTATTCTCCTCTAAGGCAGTATCTCTTATTTTTTCATTTTTAACAAGAGTTCTACTCAAATCAACTATATAGTGAAGTGCTAAGAATAATATACTCTAATAAAAGCTTTAATTAATTAATCAAAATTGCTGCTGATAAGGTATTCAACGAATACAAATTTGCCGGGATAGGCCATTCGCCAGCCCTCTACACTTTGTCCATCAAAGATAGGTGAATTCGTTCACTCATATCACTATTATTGTCCGGTTGTTGCCAGATCTTATTACTACCTTTTAATAGAAGCAATATGAATTGAAATTACCTTGAAGGTAGGTATTACGTTACCACAAGCTGGTCAGCAAGCTACTAGAGAAAATGTAATTCACATTGCACAGAACGCTGAAAGCGAAGGTTTTGACTCTCTATGGGTTTTCGAAAGACTTCTTTGGCCTATAAATCCACAAACCCCATATCCTGCCACTCCAGATGGAAGCCTCCCTAGTGAATATCAAACAATATTCGACCCATTAGAAACGCTTACCTTTCTAGCCGCAAATACAAATAAAATTGCACTAGGAACATCTGTTATTGATATGCTATTCCATAATCC
>JBEVTH010000227.1:0-4261 GCA_041156085.1 Candidatus Nitrososphaera maunauluensis | reverse complement strand
TTCTTCCTCTTCTCCTTTATTCAAAATAACCGAACGGGGAACGCACTTCTTAAATGTATATAATCAAATTAACGAAATGATCACTATCATTCAAACCTGATAAGTTAGATGCAAGTTTAAAGAGCATTTTTCATCTTCAGTATACCCAGAGCATATAATAATTATAATAATTAAGTATCTTGTCATCCATATGGCGTTTAAATTGAGCAAGGATAATAATAAAAGAAATCCTGTTCCGACAATAGACATAATTATACAAGAGAAATCAAATAGTGATGATAATAACAGTATTAGTACCGTCTTGTTGGTGAAAAGGAAAAAAGATCCTTTCAAAGATTACTTTGCATTACCAGGAGGATTCATTGATGTAGGTGAAAGAGTAGAATATGCAGTAAGAAGAGAGGCAAAAGAAGAACTATCAATAGAAGTAGAACCAATCGATATTTTAGGAGTCTATTCTGATCCTAATCGAGATCCAAGAGGACATATAATGTCTATAACCTTTATAGCTAGAATTATCGATGGAGAAGCAAAAGCTGGAGATGATGCTTCTGAAATAAAAATGGTCAAAGTAGATGATATAGATAAAGTAAAGCTTGCTTTTGATCATTCACAAATACTTACTCACTATTTAGGATGGCTTAAAAATAAGGAAACTTTTTGGTCTTCAAAATAGGATTTTGCTTTCTTTGGCAGTCTTAAAATATGTACCGGGATAAATAATAGTGTGGAAAAACAGCAGGAGCAACAATTATCAGGCCGAGAATATACCAATCTTCTCAATAGTATTGGATATGTGAAGTGACCAATCGCCCTTGAATCATTAACATTAAAGTTTTTATGGATAACGATAAATGTACGACTAATAATCTACTACTTTGATTTTATCATCTGTCATTGGTCAATTACCTCCTTTACTCGACCAACAATTCCATTTTCAAGACGAACCTTAATTCCAAAAGGATGGGATGAGGATCTAGTAGAATTTCCTTTACAATACCCTCAGTCAACTTTCCTGTTTTTTGATTACCTTTTTGGACTACTTTTACCCTAGAACCACGTTTTATGTTGCCTCTGGTGTCACCATTCAACGCAGGTAATTATATCATGTTGGTATAATAAAAACAACTCTAAAGATTCTTAGAATTTTTCAACTCCAAAGTGATTAAGTTTTATTCCACTTTCACTGCTGCAAACCTGTCTTATTTACCAGTTTATTTTGTAGACTGTTAAAGACTGCTTTTGCTACATCTAGAAGTCATTCATGCAGGAGAATTAGACTAGAATTTCAGTCATATATATCTAAAAGATGTCGAATTGTCCAAAACAGCTCTCAAACTGATGTTATTGAAGCTAATCTTCCCAGGAAGAGCATTGTTTACGTGTGACAAGCAATATTGTATATCAATTAACCTACATTTCAATTTGTTAGACATATTAGTACTTTAGTTTCCAAATGTTTAGTATTAGCATCATAAGGTTTAATTCTATCAACTAGTTTGTATTTATAAATGTTGATAAGACAAGTAATGAATACCATTTCCTTTAGCTTTAGCAGGTACAAGGGTTCACTTGAAGTAAATGATAATAGTAACGATTTCAATGTTGCAATAGAAAGATGCTCTTGTTGGGCTATTTTATCTATAGATAGACTCAAAATAGAAGCAAAAATTATACACAAAGGAAGAGGCAAATTCATAATTCTTGAAGACAACTACAGAGGAAAATATATTGGTAATATAGTGGATGCATCAGATGTAATCCGTTGTAAAGTTTAGGATGTTTATGATAGATGGTTAAATTCCATCCAAGGAAATTATAATCTTATCCAGACATTATTATCTGGCTTTTTCAATAGTTTCATATTGGTCAACATCATAGTTAATGCTATTCTGCTTTATTATGAACGCATTCAATCCATATGATTAAATCTAATTCATTACTTCTTTTAGGTACGGTCGATAATCCAAGTACTGTACCAGTATCATCCTCCCTAACATCTGGATGGGTATCATGTATGTGGATTCCTTTGTCTACAAAAACAACAGATCTATTTTATAGAATACTTGAATGGAGTTATACTCATATGAATAGAAGTTAAAGCTGAAATCCTGCAAAGGGGAGAAGGAAGATCATAATGATAAATAAATATCAAATTCTCTAACGGAGCTATGACAACCACAGATGTCTATGAGCGTTCTGAAGCATTCCAAACAGCAGTATTGTACACCTAGACCAAACATAGTGGGAATTTCTCTATGATGGATAGTATCTAATAAATGACCAAGAAATTGAATTACCTATTTAGTTGATATGGAGGGTATAGAAATCAAGCAAGCCTCACTTGAGGATGCTGACATGATTCTTCAACTACAGATGCAAGCTTATCTTAGTGAGGCGGAGATTTATAATGATTATAGCATTCCTCCTTTGATACAATCGTTCAATGAGATTAAACAGGAATTTTCACAGCAGGTATTTCTGAAGGCAATACAAAAAGGAAAAGAAGCAGAAGATGACAACATAATAATTGGTTCAGTGCGAGGATACCCTGAGAAAGGAACTGTATATATTGGACGTTTGATTGTCAAACCAGAATCTCAAAACAAAGGTCTAGGAACTAAACTCATGCATGCAATTCAACAACATTTTAAATTGGCTAATCGCTATGAATTGTTTACGGGACATAAGAGTACTCGGAATTTATACTTATACCAAAAACTTGGCTATCATGAATTCAAAAGAATATCTGTAAATGACTCGCTTACAATGGTGTTTTTAGAGAAATACAATCATAATCATAATAATAACCTACAACAAAAATAGTTCTGATATGATACAAACAGTACAAGGAATAAATCTTATAGCATTAATCCGATTGCTCACTCCTACTGATAACACATCAAACAGGTGTTCTGATTTTAGGTGTTTTGTTCTATCTTTTCACTACCTTTTGGCACATCAACGATTTAAGATTATACCTTAAGTTTGTTGACTGAATAAATGGATAAATTTACGATTTCACATGATCTACACGATCCTTTTTAGGTTCCAATGAAAATTGTGGTTATACTATGGTAAAAACAACGTTGGCAAAGTGTCGATGCGGACACTATAGAATTTTCCATCTCGCCACAGGACGCTGTGACAATTGTAATTGTCAGAAATATCATGAATTGGCTTATTTAGTTAATTAATTGTTTTTGTTAGACGCATTAAGAACTACAAACTATCATTTCGTTTATTTGGACTAATCTATTTAACCTACGCCAGCAGGTGCTTGGCTTCTATGACTATGTTCCACTGTCTTATGAGAATTTATTGTTTCAATACTATCAAAAGTTCTGCCACATACACTACAGCGATGTTCCTTAGAAGTATATTTACGATTTGGAACTGTAGCCATTACTAATCATCTCTTTATATATAGACAAGGATATATTATGCTTAATGTTAATGCTTTGTTGACTAATAACTATACCATTTAGTTTAGTTATTTTATAATATTTATCCTCACCTACATAAGATATAACATGCTACTTTATAATTCAAAATATGTGTGTATACTTAATTGTTATCGTTGAATGCGTTCTCAATGCTAATTCTGTTATACGATTGGAATGCTTGTTGATTTTGGAATTGGGATCCTTAATGTAACGATACCATCTGCATATTTTGCTGTTCCAACCACTTTATTGTCATCATTGATCGAAATAGGTAATACTATCTTTTTGTCTAATCGAGCAGGTCTATGTCTATAATACGTGGTGCCAAAGTTTTCTTCCGACTTTCTATCTGCACTGATTGATAGTATATTTTCGATTATTCTAAGCTTGATATCCTTCTTTGCGAAGCCTGGTAAATCAATTATAACAATTAAATCATTTCCATCTTCAACCATGTCTATGGGTGGCATCACAAATTCATAAAACTCTCTTGACCTGTTACTTAATTCCTTCATAATCTCTTTGGCCATATATTGTCCTAAGCCCATATCTTAACTTCCTCATATTGATATAAATCCTTTCTTTTAAAATATACCGCGTTTTATCTAGGTCACCAAAACATGTATCTCTTGATTCATTAATGCTCATCGATGGGATCTTTTAATTTCATTGTAACATAGGATGAATGGTTATTTAGGATAATAGTCAATATATCTACCAAATTGGTACTCTTAACAATTCTTTGAACACAGCAGAACTCCTGAAAATCGCCTATGATCTTCAATCACCAAAAGTATTTCAGATTGTAAATAATT
>JBEVTH010000226.1:0-4284 GCA_041156085.1 Candidatus Nitrososphaera maunauluensis | reverse complement strand
TTGAACTTGTAATCTGCTATTACCTTCTTGCGCCATATCTGTAGTTGATGATGATGACGATGAAGTATTTTGTTGCTGTGTTTGTTGTTGTTCTTCTTCTTCTTTATTGCTCTTGTTATATTTACCTGTAAGAACTCCTCCACCCAATGGAGACCAAGCTGTTACCCCAATGTTCAATGCATCAGCCATTGGCAGCAATTCTCGCTCAGGAGTTCTTTCAATTAGGCTATATTCAATCTGTAAACCAGTAAATTCTGTCCATCCTTTTAGATTTGCAAGAGTGTTAACTTGTGAAACTATCCAAGCTGGAGCATCGGAGATACCAATGTATAAAATCTTACCAGACCTTACCATATCATCTAAGGCACGCATCATCTCTTCGATCGGAGTTAGAGCATCCCATGCATGAACCCAATACAGATCTATGTAATCTGTGTTTAATCTCTTTAGGCTTGCTTCTAATGATTGTATCATGTTCTTACGATGATTGCCTCCAGCATTAGGATCTCCTCTTCTTGTATTTGATGTGTATTTGGTTGCTAAAACAAACCTGTCTCTGTCAGATGAGATAAATTCTCCAATATATTTTTCACTTGTACCTTCAGTGTACTTGTTAGCAGTATCGATAAAATTTCCACCAGCATCTACATATGCATTAAATATTTTATGACATTCTTCTTTGGATGCACCCCATCCCCATTCTTCTCCAAACGTCATAGCTCCAAGACATAGCTCAGACACTCTAAGCCCACTCTTACCTAATAATTGATACTTCACAGGTTACATCATAGATTTCCATTGGATATAACACTTCGTAGGAATACCTCTATTCATCTTGAAGTGAATGACTGGATGTATAGTAATGTCGTGTAGAATAATCATATCTTAAAGAGAAATATGACGCAGATATCAAACTACTTTAAAATGCAATAACAGATATGCAGCAATTACTTAAGAGTCCTGAAATGTTAGTAGAGATATACATAGCAGCGGCAGCTGCTGCTAATACAATTCAGATAGCTAGTATAGAGAGCTGCTTGATAGTCATGGAATAAGCCATTGAAAGAGCATTATTATTATTGCTACTATTATCATTATTGCCTTGAAGAAAGTTTCTTCTCATTATGTTCTGTTTGAACCAATAGATCCAAGCTTATTCCGTAATAAACCGTTGTAAGGAGTAGCTGTCCTATACTGCTTTCACATATATGTCATAAGAGTAATTTGTTGATCCTTATTGTTTTTGTTATTATTAGTATAATGATGATAATTCTTTCTTGCTTTAATACGGCTGACTCCAATAAAATCCGGAAAATCAAAAACCATTCCTCTTTCCAATACTTTATTTTCTAAATTCTGAAGTACTTTCCTTGAATAAGATTCATTTGCTGCAATATTATAGCTTGGCTTCAATGGTTCTGTAAACTGATAAATTCTTTTTTTGTAAACTTCAACACCGTCATTTACATCAAGCATCTTTAGAATTATCTGCATTCTTTTCCATATGTCTGCTCTCAGTCTTAAGGTTGCACCAAAAACATATCCAACACCAGATCTATTGCAGTTATCCAGTATTGTATCTATTTCTTCTTTTGAATCTGTAATAAGAGGTAAAATAGGGTCAATATTTACTCCGCAGTTTATGCCAGCATCTGTGAATTGTTTTATTACCGAAAACATATGGTATGCTGGTGGAGTTCCAGGTTCTATTATACGTCTAATTTTCTCATTCCATGTTGTTATTGACCAAACTATAAAGCAATTGTCTTTGTACCTTTGGTGTAAGGATAGATCTCTTGATATTATAGTTGATTTCGTAAAGATATAGTATGGAACGTTGTATTCTTGTAGAACCTCAATGCATTTTCGAGTCAATTCGTATCTTAACTCTGCTGGCTGATAAGGGTCAGTAGCAGAAGATACCATTACAGGCTCTATAGTTTCAGATTTCCATGACTTTAATTGATTTTCTAATACTTCAGCAGCATTACTCTTTGCATAAATTTTATCATAGAATTGTGGGGACCATTCATAAGTTGCATAACAATAGCCGCACCTATGTTGGCATCCTTGATACGGATTTATTGTAAGGCCTTTATGTCCTTTGACCATGAATGGATGAATTAGAGATTTGGAATTCTTTGTTACAATGTCAGGTCCTTTCTTATCATACCATATGTCCATACCGACGATGACTAAATAATCCATGTATAGTTCGTGCTAATTAATGCTGGAACCCTTCGGTAACAGGGAGAGGAGGAGCTACATGTTTTATCCTCAAGCAGCACAAGTAGTTTGTTCTCTGTTACTACTTTGGTACGTACAGAGGCTATGCTGTGTACACTAAGACTCAAGCTTGATAGAGTTTAAAAAATCTATTACAGACAAACTAAATCAATTGTGGAACCTAACATGGAGGTTGTCGCTTCGCTGTATTTTTATGTAACTAATTTTACTACTAATACAGGGCAATGAGCATAAGTGACTACTTTAGAAGCAACACTTCCAAGTAACATCTTCTTAAATCCTGATCTTCCTCTTGTCCCAATTACAATGAGTTCAAGATTCTTTTCTTGAGCGTAATCTACTATGCCTTCAGCTGTATTTATAGAAGAAATAATTTCTGTTTTTATTTGCATAAATTTTTTCATCTGTCTTAAGCCTAACTTTATCCAAGTATTTTTCACCTTCATTTCTCATTCTAATCATGTATTCTGCTTAACTTAATCGGCATTGAGAAATCATATTTTAGCTAAAACGTAGTTGGATGTATATTTATAATAGCAAGAATAATATTTTGTAGCACAAAGTAAACTGGACATAGGTCTTCATTTGTATAGCAGTCCTCAATGGACACTGCTGATTTGCCTTTTCTGTAATAGGCTATTCAATTTTCGATATCAATCATACTATAAAATTTGACATTTTGAATTTATGCAGTATGAATATTGTGATTATGATTTATAGCGGAGTTCTAATGTATACAATAATCATGGGTAAGTTAAAAATAATAGCACCCACTATAATAGTAAATGGCAATAATAGTTTTGATATCTTACGTAAAATGTCAGTAGATATTCAGTCTTTGATTATAGAATACGCTGATAAGTTTGAAACAAGAACAATAATACCTTTGTTAGAATCAAGCGAGTATGATTTCAATAAAAAATATGAAGAGGCAATAAAGGAGTTTCTTTGTAATTGCATTCAGATTCTATCGATAATTTGTTCACAGTCTAAAGTAGAAGAACAATCAAATATTTTGGAGATATTATTAGAAGCATATTTTTCAGGATTACAAGAGATTGAAAATCAAATCTCTAAGCAAAGAAATGAGGATGATCCCATGGTGTTACCACTATTAAATAGTATAGAAAAAGCAAGGTATTATGCTGTTGAATCTGATAACTTTAATCAACCTGACTGTACTGATGCCTTGCAGGCATTTGCAAATATTGTTGTTTCTATATCTGCATTAAAGTTGATTCAGAAAAGTAATAACACTATATTCAAGGTAAAAACAGACAATTTGATTTACAAATGCAAGTATCATAATAGGGAATTAGAGGAGTTTATGAAAAATATTGAAACGAAAAAGTAATAACACTATGGTAAAGCAGCAGAAAATCAACTTTACTCTTAGATTAAATCCAATAATAGTAGTATTTGTATGACAACAACCAGCTGTGTCCCACCAGGATGCCACACTCATCTTGCATTTTCGAACTTTAACGTTAGTGTAGTATTTGATATTATAATATCAGAGTGCTTTTTCAGCATATGCTCTATGGACCAAAACCTACATAATGATTATTAGCTGATACTATTGCAGGATCCTCATAGAATTGTCTTCATTTTTCACATTTCTACGCTAGGCATTGGATAGACCTCAAATGTAAGACCTCCTGTTTTGACAGCCGGATCATTTGCACCTACATCACGCGCATCTGATTCGTTTGCTACGTCAAAAATACCTACTCCCCAAGCACCTCTTGGATCAAGTACCAGACCAAAGACAATAGCTATGCCATCATCTATCAGACCATTCCAGTAAGTAGCATGTTCTTGCATTACTTTTCTTTCGAATTCTGTCATATCTTGCACAAATGATGGTCGTGGAGGAATAAGCTTGCACAAGAATCGATTCTTTTTTTCCGTGTTGTTGTCCATCCGAGCGGATAAACATGATTACAAAAAAGATAAATCTTTCTATAAGAAATAGGTGGCAGCATATACACCTAGTACTTGTAAAAAAGTATATTTTATAACAGCTTATGAGATATA
>JBEVTH010000225.1:0-4287 GCA_041156085.1 Candidatus Nitrososphaera maunauluensis | reverse complement strand
AGGACTTGAAACCTAATTTGTATAGAATGTCTTATTATAATATGCTAAAGCGAAATATATTTCCCTCTATATTTTTAGAGACAATTATATATCATATAGAACATTGTATCATAATGACTTCGAATAATAATGATAAAAACGAACAAATAGATAATACTCAAGCATCTTCCGCAGGAGGAGAAGCAAGTGCTGATTATATTATTAGAGGGGCTGGAGAAGAAGTAGGAAATGATACAGAAGAAGACAGAACAACAACAAATGAAACTGGCATTTCAGACAAGCTTAAAGGAAAAGTAAAAGGTGTCAAAGAAAAAGTTGTTGGTACTACACAAAAGGCGGTTGACACCACCAAAAAAACTGTTTCTTCTTCCACTAGCCAAGAGACAGAAGAAACCACAAGAGTTGACAGAACAAAGGATCCTACCCAAGAATATGATGAAAAAGAGCCAATGTCTCCGGCTAAAATAAAACAGCATGAACCAACTGCAGTAAGCAGAGATTCAAGTGATCAGAAAATTGCAGAGGGAGGACAAACTAGCAGTCAAGATGCAGCAGAAAAAGCCAGAAGAAGTGGTATGACAAAAGGAACTGCTGGTGCAGCTGAAACAGGTAGTGAATACGAGCAGGGAGCTGCAGGATCAAACAAGTAGATTATCAATTTTTTGTTATTTTGCTAAATATTTCTTTTTTTACTCCCTGTCCTTTAAAAAGTCCTGAATTTCCTTGCTTAAAGCAATCAAACACAATAAGAAATATTACGAAATCAAAGAAGTGTTCGAGTCATTAGAAGAACGATGGTATTGGTTCACCCTGGTAGAAAGACCAGATAAAGATGATCCTTCTGTAAGATATGGTCTTGTTGTAGGATTTGCAAATGAATTTGGCACTTTTTCAATGCGGGATTTGGAGCCATTGATAAAACAAGGCAAGATCTGGAGAGTTCCAAAAAGGAATTGGAGTAGCAACGCTAACGTTGTGCTGGTTGACAAATCTAAGATTAGCAAACCTGATTCGTTGATGAAGAACAAGAAGAACAAGTCTATATTCTTTAATGGTGTGTAGATGATGACAAAAAACTGATGGTGCATTATATTATAAGGGTTAGAAAAAACTCCCAAAACGAGAGGAGTTTTTTATTGCGCTGTACATTGTTATTATTAACACCTATTCATAAACAATTGTTGTTATAGCAAATGAATTGCCAAACATGAATAATTAAAAACATAAAGATATGTTCTGTATATTCTAAAAATAGTCAAGTTGCAAAATATCTCAGAAATGTTGTCCCAAATTTCTTAATAGACAATTTCATAACTACCAATAATGCTCTGATTGGTTTTGGTAGGAAATAAGAAAAAAGCTGAACTTTGGTACATATTTTAGTTTTTATACCTCAATGCAGTGATAGCTCCCGCCACAAATAACGCCACTTCTGGGTGTCTTAATCTCAAGAGACCAAAATTACCTATGGAATACAACATGACAACACTCAGTAATATTAATCCAATGCCAATTGATTTAGTATTGTTTTTAAAAAGAAACATGGACATGATAGCAAAGACATTAACAAATAAGACGGATATTGATAGCTGACGAGCAGCAAAAATTAGATCATAAATGACAAACAAAGCTCCTATAATAGTAAGTATTTGATAGCTTCTCATTCTATGCACCTTTTTGTTTTCCCACTTTGGGGTAACTTTTTTACTTTGAGCAGACATGTATATATGTACAGAAATTGAGTGTCGAAAGAGAAGTCGACCAAATGGTAAATGACATGATGAAAAAAGAAGGATGGACAAGATCACATGTTCTATCTGTACTTGTAGCAAATTTGAAAGTGAAGAGCGATACCAAGAAATATCATATGTAGATGATCTTATCAGGAAAGAAGCTGAAGAGCAAGAGAAAGAGGAGGAATTAGTGCCGACAACGACAACTACAACTACAACAAATACAGTAGCAGAAGAGATAGAGGCAACAAAAGAGCCTGCAGTAACAACAACATCGTCAAGGAAATCTTTGAAAGTAACTAGTCAGCCACAACAAAAAGAATGACAAGAAACAATATCTTCAAAATCGATATCCAAGCAGTTAGACAAACAAACCATCCAAATCAATAAAAAAATAATACAAACCCTCCAACCTCTTCAAAAGCAACCACAACTGATAAAGCAGCTCCAATCCCAGCTAAAACAATTGCAAAAGCAAGTTTCACAAATCCAAAGAGTAGTAGGCATGGGAAAAAAGAAACAGAAAAGATAGCAAAAGAATGGTTATTTGTGGAATGCTGTATATAGTACCCTTATACAATTCCGTCCCATTCCATTTTCCTTACAACAACAGCAAACTATAGCACTATACTATTTGTATTGTTGTCCCCAATGTTTTAGACATCAAGGAATTCTTGACCGTAGCGATGTGCAATTTCTTCTTCTAATTTGCATGCAATCTGACCAGTATAAAGCAATCCATAATGTGACGATAATTCATTAATTCATAGGTACTTATCCAGTTATCTGATAATAGAATCCAGAACCACGATAGGTTCTTTATCTAACACTTCATCTATTCAGTTATTAATGCGAATAGTAAAATAATTATTTAAAACAATTTTGAAAACATAACAAACGAAATACAACATGAAGAACCTATTATAGTGTGATAGATATGTCAATATCAAAAGCATATTATGAGAATGCTGCAAAATGCATAAGGCTATCTATTTGGTAGTAAATATGTGAAATAGTTGGGTTGTAGGATCTGCGGAGTGTCAAGATGAAAGCCAATGAAGTTATCTGATTATGGTGAGGATGAAGATCAGCTAGAAGAGGTGCAAGGAGAGGAAGCCGGGGAAATAACCACGAATAAGTTTTTTAGAGAATAATAAAATATTGTATAAAGATCATTTATTTAGTGGTAGAGCTAGACTAGGAAGAGTTAGACGAGGGCATAACAACAGGAATGCGTGTAAATCCAGAATGGGATTCAAGCCATGCGTAAAGATCTGCTAAAACATAAGGTTCAATTGGTCCCATTCCAGTAGACCACTTAGACGAAGGATAAAATATATGTCCCAAGTCTGGATATGTTATCAACGTGTGGTCAGGATGATTTACTTGAGTCAGTCTTTGTTGTAATAGAAACGCTTGCTCAACTGGAGTCTGTGAATCATTTTCTCCATTGAGTACTAGAATACTTGTAGATTTAGATACGTTACCGATAATACCTAGATTGGGTGTCAAACTAGAAACTGATTTCCACCATAGAGGACATGGTCCAAGACTGTTGCATTTAGACGAATTGAAAGCTGTAAGATTTTCGTATGTCTTTATCAATGCAGGTTTAAGTTGTTTGTCGATACTCAGGTAATCATTAGTGCCCAAATTCTTTTGTAGAGCCTTGGTTATGTCTTCTGTATTATTAGTACTCAGAACAGATAATGGTACCAAGAACTTCCTTACTAGAGGGTCAGTTGCTAGTTGTTGTATTGATATCAATCCAGTATCATTTTTATCTAATACTTGTTTAGCGTACTCTGAGGGTAAGATTACAACTTGATAGTAATACAAGTCTTTTACAGGATTCTGAGCCAGCGTGCCCATAAGAATAATGTTCTTTACTTTTGTTGGATTATCAATTGCAACTCTTGGAGCATAAATTGTTCCTTCGCTATGACCAATTATGCTTATCCTCTCATGGTCCACTTCAGGTTGTTGCATAAGAACATTCAATGCTTTATTACTATCTTGAATTAGAGCATCGGCTGTGACATTTCCCCATACATTAGTGTCCAATATAGTATGATTTGCGCCAACGCCTCTTTTATCATATCTAAGTATTGCAAAGCCTCTATCTGATAGATATTGAGCTATCTGCAAAAGTGGTGTAGTTGGATTAGGACCCCTCTTATGAACAAGCCCCAATGTTTCATTCTTATCAGCTATACCAGAGCCAGGAATAAGAAGAACACCAGGAAATGGTCCCTTTCCAATAGCAGGATAAGTGATCTGGGCGTTAGTCTTTACTCCATCTCCCAAATCTATAACTAAATTTCTATGTTTTATTGTCTGCAAGTTTGACTGAGCATAAGCTGTGAGATTCGCAGGATTACCATTACCATTACCATTGCCATTGCCATAAACCAAGAAAGATATAGCACAAAGAGAAAAGATGGTAGCTATTATTATTTTTATTATTTTCAATTTAGACTCATAATATAAGTTAGGTATTTAAGGAAATAAAAAAGTAAAACCTAAGGCTAATTCTAAGTGATATTTAATGAAT
>JBEVTH010000224.1:0-4288 GCA_041156085.1 Candidatus Nitrososphaera maunauluensis | reverse complement strand
GATGAGACAAGCAAAAAGCTCCATATACATAGCAAATTATGATCTGGATCCAGATTTACAGCTTATAAGAGGAGGAGGAGGAGATAAACAATCATTTCAGATATCTGATTTAGTTTCTTCTCCTTGCATATCAGAATCATCAATTACATATGGCGAAAGTAATAATGGCAGTATCAAAAGTAGTCTACATAATGATGATGATGCTCTAATAGATAACCAAATAATCAAGGAATTCCTGATTAATCAATGTTAATCCAAACTCTCGCGTTATGCTTGATTTGATGAATGAGGGAAACAACTTTCTCTTTTTTAAGCAAAAGTTGTAATTCATGCTGCATTGTAAGTTTGACCCTATCTGAAAAAGATACATTATCTGAACTCAGCAAACATTTACAAATTAACGTATTTCTGAATAAAATATTGCATTAGTAGTCATTTCTCTCAAATAGAACTGCTCAATGCTATGCCGCAGTCACCTTCACAAGATATACTGATTCAATCAACCTTCAATTAATCTATTGCTTAAATGACTGTCTAGGAAGATGATATAATGATAATAGTAATGCATTCATAACAACAAATTAGTACAAGTATAAACAAGAGCCGATCTATCATGGTGGTGATGATGATGTCAAAGAAGAAGAATTAATCAGTCTATTGTACCTAAATGTGTTGTTTTTTGTCTTGTGGGGGTCTAGAATATCTATTGCAAAATGATGAGCGTTTCTAACCGTATTTGAATAAAATATATTTCCAGAAGCACCACCTTTGACCACTATACCCGCTGAAGATGAGTGGTATGGTATTGTTGTGAGATCCTGGTGAAAATTTAATTCCTCCTTTTGTGTTATAGGATCCCCCTGTCACAAAAATCCCATTGATAGCATTGGAAACTGCGTTATATGACACCCTGTTATTATTTGATATTGAAACAGATACACCTATAGATTCATTCTGAACAACGTTATTCCTAGCAACTGCTAAACATTATTCACTGGTGTTTTACAATCTATTCTGTTATATATACCAGCATCTATTTGATACATCATGCGGCTTCAAGTAATTATGTTATTTGACGTTCTCCCCGGTTCAATTGGAATTTACATCCGTTGGCTGCTGGAAAATATTCGTTTACAGTTGTGATGATCTCTATCTACTGTCTGTGTATAATTCTATCTAGCCTAATCTTTTGATATTATAAAACCTAATACCCCAATTCCAACTAAACCTGTGACAGTTAAGATGGAAGCCGACCATATAACTGCGCCTAACACTTGGCTATTTGACCGGCCTGATATTGAAGCAATTATCTTGATAGGTGGAGCCATCAAAATACCAATTCCCGCAAATAGCATTATAATCAATATAATACAAGCGAGTGTAAGTTTATCCATATTTTGATGTATTAGTAAATATATTAGAGAACATAATATATCTTATTCAATAACAAATTAAGACATGGGATAAAACATTTAAGCATTTGTGGCATAATTAAAAAAGTTATGAATCCGAAGATAAAACCTATTTGAAAATAGCTATCAAATAGCAAGTGACAATATAGTCCACAGATATTAATTATGACTATTATAAACAAAAGATCTATATTGTCTTCATTGATAAAGGGTATGAAAGCTAAACTAACAATGCTAATTCTGATAATTGCCACTATGATAACATTTGTTCCATTGCTTATTACTTATAATGTAAAAGAAGCGACTGCTGCCACTCTTCCTAACACCTCGGCTAGTCAGATATATGACGGATATGGAATAGGCAAACTCATCTGCTCTAACGGTCTCAGCTTCAATAACGAACAAATCCATTTCGAAGTCACTAAGAACAACGGAGAACGTGCAGGTGCAGGAGGAGGAGGAGGAGGAGGAGGAGGAGGAGCAAGATCATTAACAGCTGGTGATTGGAGTATTCATACAATAAGCCGATATGCAACAGAGGACAATGTAGGTTCGATTTATGAGGTAGTATTTTCTTCATCGCCGTCAAGTTCACATAATAATATCATCATTAAGGGTACAGAACATGACGATAGTATTTGTAATAAAAGTGCAAGCGGTGTTGTTGTTAAAACTAACTACGTCACCATAGCCGGGCACTGTAATATAAATGGTACAATAATATGGTTTAGTGCTATAGATGGGAAAAAAGGTACCTTTCAGGGTTTAATAATATGTGATAAAATAAAATAAGATAATTTATAAATCGAAAAAAAGGTTTATACAAGTATCCTAGGGGCTTTGCAGGTAGTTATTGTTAACATCAGCAGCAACTTCTGCGATTATTCAGTTTCAGGTTAGCGAACTCAAGCTATTTTTGAATTGTTTAAGCCAAGCAAGAAGTATGGGTTTGTGTTCTGGAGCCATAAAAACTGAACTAAATAGTCCGTAGACAAGGGCACCACTATACCCTTTTGCTTTTGCTTCTGAGACGATTTTTTCTGTCACAGCAAGTTCATTTGCTACTATTTCTGGTGTTGGTGGTTTTGTATCGTCATCATGGTATATACCACATTCTCCAAGTAACAGATCTTTGCCGGCATATTCAAAAGCCTTATAATCCTCAAGTTGTTCTCCAGGTTTTATGTATGCATGATAATCTGCAAATGATATAGGAGTTGCAGCTGCATAACGTCTTGCAACATTCGTATCGTCACAACCTACTGATGTTTTCAGTCTTGGCGCTATTTTTGTAATACCAGCAGTACAGCCAGTGATAAAATTAATTACATCATTATCACTTATGAGATGTGTAGGATCGTCTTTAATCATAGCTTCAGGTTCATTTAGAAGGTCAAAACCAAAGAGAGCAGGGTGATCTTTTATCTGTTCGAGTAAAGGTGTTAATACAACATTCGAAAAATACGCTGGATCTGTGATTATTGATTTTAATATAGTTCGCTGTGTGCCCTTCCAGGCACGGTATGCAGCCTTTCTAATTGAAGGGAGGCTATCCGCATTATATTCTAGATCATTTACAAGCCAGCAATCAATTAAAACAAAATACACTTGGATATTATATTTATGGGCAGTATCCAGCACTTTCTTTACATTATTGACAAGCTCGCCATCTATACCTATCAAGCGGTTATTGTTGTTACCATCAAAAACCAATCCCTCATTCTCTTCAAATAGATATATTTTTACTAGATCTAATCCCTGTAGTGGCTGAAATACCTGCTCTATAGCTTGAGGATTTTGGCTGAGATACGGTATAGATGGATTAGGGTCTAGTTTGGAGAGGTCTCTAGTTAATGGTTGTGAGGGTTCCCATAATATGTCTGCTGATAATTGATTATGACCCATATCCCAACCATATTTACCACCAAAAGTCCCAACATCTACTCCTACCTTAAACTTAGTATTAGTGGCAATATTACTATTAGTAGTATTAGTAGCAGTAGCTATAGCAACTGCGGATTTGGTTCTAGACTTATACTTTGACCTGGACCTAGCTCCACTAGCAAAAGGCAGGATCCTACCAAGTCCTAATCCATTAAAAAGCAAAAGTGTAGCTCCTGCACCCAGAAGTTTGAGGAAGCCACGTCGAGAGATCCTATTATCCATTTTCTTTATCAAATACCTGATGAAATATTAATTTACCTAGCTTTTATCTAAGGTTGCCAGCATAATTAGTTATCTTTTTTGTTCAGAGCTATATGACATATGTACTCGCCAGAGAACCTATAGTCAGTCCCGTATCTAACAATACGAAATTGACAAGTTTTAAGACGTTACATTTAGCATCTTACCAAGAATACACAATATTTCAAAAATCTAGCTCGATTGACAGAAAATTGAGACTGTTCTTCTACATAATAACGACCATAGCAGTAATATGTACTGATGGTTGGTGCATCAGTTGTAGTAGCACTAACAATAACAAGGGAAAGTGCAGGAATATCACATGTTCGACCTAACTCAAGACCGTGCATTTTTGTCATAATAACCTGAAACAGTCTCCTCTTTGTAAACCACCACTAGCAAAAGGGTAGAATTGTCGTTTAGCGGACTTGCCCGCTGTACTACGATCTTTTTTTTTGATAATAATGAAATGGCCTTCCCTACAATATCCTTATCACTCTCATTGGACTTTTATAAGTTCTAGTTGAACGAAAGATATCACAAGTCAACAAATCGAGATTTGATCAAAGTTCTCATCTGTCATCATAATAAGAACAAGAATAACAATAAGTATAAAAGTTGCTAATAATTTGCTCTGATTTCAATTCGGCCTATTCCGCGTTTTTCACCTAAAATCATCGTCGGAATACTAG
>JBEVTH010000223.1:0-4305 GCA_041156085.1 Candidatus Nitrososphaera maunauluensis | reverse complement strand
GTTAAATTCATAGAAATCTATTACTATTAGTTATGCTGCATAATATACAATATAAAGCTAAATACAATGAATAGGCTAAGGACATGGGATTTCCGCTAATTATTCCTTCTATACAATAAAAATTGCCCTGATTCGTCTATTCCTAAATCACCCATAACTGGTTGGAGACAAGATATTTGCGGACTGAATATCTGTAATATCTCGCATCTGTTCGTTTTTCTGTGTTTGCCAATTCAAAGGCAAACCTGACCAAGTACTCTCAACGCATCAAAAGTATCAAGATAACGTATTTGGAACACATTATTGTATTTATTAATGATCGCTACTCCATTAGTTATCGAATAGTCATTTATTATGACAATTACTTTCTCATTTGTAATCAAATTTTGCAAAATACCCGAGCCTAGATCTATATTGTACCATCTCCAAGATCTTTTGTTAAGCATCAGTGCGTCGTTCTCGATTTTAGAAACATCAGGTATATCTGCAGTTAATTTAGTCTATTGGCATTTTTAAACAACGCTGCCGACGACTCTATCTTTTGAATATCTTTTTGCCCTTCTTTAGATGATGATAACAGTTCATGTAATAATTCAGAATATCCAAGTATTGATTGTGTAGGTGTTCTGAGCTCATGCGCTGCTATGTTGATAAAATTTGTTCAATAAAACATTATTCTAATTGGAGAAATACATTTTGTTGTGTGTTTAACATTATTTGAAAAAGTCATTGTGGTGGATGCTGGACACAGGTCATATCTATCACATACGAGATGACTATTTAAAAAAGCATGTAGATACATTATATCTTTACTCTATCAGGTCAAGGCGTCTTCCGTTTTTACCTTTGCTTTATTAAGGGTTTCAGAACTTGGTTTTCCTTCAGCATGATCTTTTTCAGTTTTCATTTTTGCTTCGACATCTTGTTCTGTACTTTTTACCTTTTTCGCAATGTCTGTCATATTCAAAATGTATAGCAGCAATATTGTTTAATAGTTATTGCTTAGAATGTTTCTTAGCGCTGTTGTCGAATAGTTAGTTAAAAATATGAAAAGGATATGAAAAGATATGTCTTGTATATTATAATCTAACTAACGCCTGATGGCTCTCTATGTTCCTTGTGTTCTAATTTCTCATGTTCCTCTTTCTCTCGTGGTGTAACAAATGCCATGCCACATACTTCGCACTTTATATCTTTAGGTGTTGTTGTTGACATTTCAATTACTAAAGTGATGTATTAAAATATAACCCTACTTCTTTAGCACGTATTTTTTTAGCTACTCTGGCTTGCTAAAATCTATCTCTGTCTCACTGATACATTGAAATTTAATTTAATGGTTCTTTACCTGTACGAATTATATTTGTGGTATAAGAAGCATGAACAGTCGTGCCATCTATAGAATCTTGATAGCTAGGTTCATCTAATATGATCTGGATTTCTTCTTTATAATCTTTAGAAATTGTTCTTTTCTTGATTCTTCGATATATTTTGAACAATCGTTTAGTGCCTCTTGTATTACTATGTTATGATTCAACATTCTTATTATATTCAGTCATGCCTTGTACCTCAGCAATCCCATCTCATTGTCTGGTGATTTTGGTAATGCCTGCTTAGTATTCCTTAGTACGATACTGTGTTCGGATATAACCGAACCTCTACCAAAGCCTCTACCAATTGCTGCTGCGGTAGCTCTTTTTTTGTGCTCGGTATGGCTCTGATATGAGGTCTACACAGAATGTTGACGTAGTGTATCATTAAAATCGGATCGAACTCCAAGCTTATATAGACAATAATAGAAATCTTCTTTAGCTCACAATTTAGGAGAACTTAGAAGAAAACTGTTTTTATGTTCCTCAGAACAAAAATGTTCGATTTTTAAAACTCCTCTATTGAAGTCTCCTTCTACATGTGGCCAACCTTCTTTCTCTGAAAAATTTTTACCACAATATGCGCAGACTCGATTTTCCAATATGGTATCATATTCAATCTATTATTTAGAAATTTCTTTCTAGATGGTGATATTTAGCCTGACTTGTTGTGAGGGGGAAGTCATAACGTTCTACTATAGTAAACATCCTACTTTATTTTTCCGCTTCTTTATCCTGCTCTCTTAATTATGTGGTACCCAAATTCCGTTTTTACAGGCGCAGAGGTAACTTCTCCTTTCTTGAGCTCGAATGCAGCTTCTTCAAACGGTTTCGTCATCATACCTCTTCCAAACAAGCCTAACTCTCCACCTTTCTTTGCACTTCCTTTATCGATTGATAGCTCTTTGGCAAGATTTGCAAAACTTTCACCTTTCTTTAATCTTTCTATTATTGTAATAGCCTCACTTTGTTTCTTGACGAGTATATGCGAACATTTGATTTTGTCAGCCAATGATTTGGATCACTCCTTACTATCATAGAAATTCAACTTATGATAGTAAAACGTTTGCATATCGGTCTCCATAACCAATCTATTGGTTGTGGCTATTACTGTATCATCTGCAATAATGACCAAAGAAGATGAATTTTGAGCCGCCAAAAGGTCCTGGTTGCAGATCAAACGTATTCTTCCAGTATTGCATTAATAGTACATCACCCCCACTTCACACTATCACCCAGCTCCCAGACTTTAAACAGCTCTTAGTATTGAACCATCATAGTATTTCATGCATTATATTGCATGCAGCCATCGATTTTGTACTTCCTTTAGAAAAAAATCGTAATTCCGCATTTATCATGCAATACTCTGTCTAATATGATCTATCATCGGATACTGAGAAACCTGCCATACATAAATTCTAAAGAATATATGTATCACATGCGTTACAAACAAAATGACCCAAAAATGAATAACCTTTTACGTAAGTTCATTCCAAATTGTACTTATGATTCATTCAACATTTTGGAATTGACATTCATAAGTACTCTAAGCCTTCATGAGAGGTACAAAAATGCAAACGGATATTAAAAGGCCGGTATTGAGCAATAAACCCGTTTTAGGAACCAAAGTTTTGGGAGTAGCCAGCAGCTTCCGCCAGAATTCACTAAGCACACGAACACTAAAAAGTCTGTTGGAAATTGCGACAAACAAATATGGAGCTCAAACAGACATCTTGGATTTGACGGAAACTAAATTACCTTTCTATAATCCATCTATAAAATCAAATGAATCAGTAGATGAAAATATCCAAACAGCTTCTCAGATGGTTAAATGGACTGATGCTCTTGTGCTTGCTTCTCCTGACTATCATGGCTCTATGTCTGGTACGATGAAGAATTTCCTTGACTACTTTTGGGAAGAGTTCGCGGGCAAAACATTTGGCTATCTATGTACCTCTCATGAAAAAGGCTTGACTGTCATGGACCAGATGCGTACAGTAGTACGGCAGTGCTATGGATGGAGTATGCCTTATGGTATTTCAGTGAATGCAGAACAAGATTTTAATGCAAAAGGCGAAATTACTAACGTAACATTATCTAGGCGTTTGACAATGCTTGCACGTGATTTGTCGGTATATGGCAAATTGATAAGAGAACAATTCCAAAGAGATTTAGAAGATAACGATTCATACACTTTTGCTGCTCGTTACAGGGGATGAAGTAAAGGAAAATCAATTTTTTGGCAGCCTTCATTTTTCAATCGAACATCGCATAAGTAGAATCTGAGATCACATTGTATCATATCTCATTGAAATCTCATATTCTTTAAACCCCATTCTTCTGTAAAACTGTATATTCCTTTTAGAGCAATCAAGTATAACTTTGTAACAACCATTCTCTTTCGCAAAATCCACAGCTGCACGAACCAATGCTGAACCGACACCCTTTCCTTCGTGTTTCCTGCTTGTAGTAACGTCTTCGATATGACCAGCTTTTCCTCCATTATGGATAAACTTTTGTTCGATCAACAAAGTAGTTGATCCTATGACTTGGTCATCATCACTGACTGCAACGAAAATTTTATAAAATGGAGATGATTTGATATCAAATAAAATACTTTCGGCTCTTTTATTGTCATTAATAATCCTCCCTACGTCTGACAGATTTGAAAGAGCCTGAAAGAAGCCTTTTTGTAAATCTGCTGTCTCGATTTCTCGAATCAGAAAATTGATTTTTTCTTTTGGCGGCATACACAAATTTTTCTTGGCCGATATTTAGTCATTTTTATCTAATTTCAAAACGTCATAATAGCTTATGTCAATAATTTCTATATTATATACCAAGACAATAAAAAAAGTGTGGTATGATTTATTGTTGTGTTGTTTGAGTACCTATGATTTCTATCAACCTGGCATCCTTGTTAAAATCAATAGATAAT
>JBEVTH010000222.1:0-4310 GCA_041156085.1 Candidatus Nitrososphaera maunauluensis | reverse complement strand
TTCACTTACTACAATGTCATCATTTGCTCTTGAGACAAATAATCTACTGGATAATAAGCAATTTTATGCTGTTGCGTTATATATATTCTTAAACGTGGGCCTCTCTATCTTTGCAATATTAGCGGGTAGAGTTCTAGCTGCAACTATGGCGAAGGGATTTGGGTGAAGTTGGTTAACTGAAAGTATCATAAGTAGACGAGGAGAATTTAATAAAAATAATGACAAGGATGAAAATGTGGTGTCTTACTATAAGGATAAAAAGAAATGATGAATCACATGGCAAACGATTGCAAAATTTATTGATAGAGTTTCTCATGGGTGCAAAGATTTCTGGTGCCACTTTGTGGAATGGTGTTGATGGATTTGGCAAGCGTAGAAGGTCAGCCATTAAGCTTGAAGGATTAACCATCAACATGCCTGTAGTAATAGAAGTAATAGAGGAAAAATCAAAACTTGAACCATTGCTTCCGCAGATAAAGAGAATGATTGGCGACAATGGATTGGCGACTTTGCAAGAAGTTGAAATATTATAGTATTAGCAGTCTAGTATATAGATAACAGACAAGACAAATTTTTCTTTCCTTTTAGTCAATTGAGAAGCCTAGAAGAAAATACAAAATCATTATCCTGCAGTCTCTCAAGGAAAGTATCTAAATCTCGAAATTGTATCATATATTCTGAATCTAACTTTGGATCTAGTCTTTCATCTGAACGCACACAAATGGAGACGTCTGCTTTTCTAAAAGCTGGATTGTCATTTTCTGAATCTCCAAGATACATAATCTTTTTTTTCGTTGCATTTCCACTACTGAAAGATGCTAATTGAGAAATTGTGGCGTCAAACGCCATAGCCTTGTCTGATTTTATACCGTAGATATCAATGAAAGGATGTGTAGAATATGTTTGGATATGAAGGTTCTGCAGCTTATCTATTGTAGAGTAAGGCTGTTGCCGCTTCATGATGATTCTTCCAACTACTTGCTTCAAAAGTGGCTCAATATTTCTTTTGTATGACTGCCAATTATTATTATTATTATTATTAATGTGTCTATAGTCAAGAGTAACTCCAGCCAAAATTTGTTTATCAATGGTGAATTTTTGCTCAATTGATATGCCATTAAAATTTAAGGATATTTCATTGACTATCTCATAGAGTAGTCTTGAATTGTTCTGTAGGATTTGTTCGTTTGAAAAGTTATGATGCACTGCTTCTACACATTGTAGATTGTTGCGATTGCATTGTAAGTCAATACTACTGTTATCATAATTTTTTTCCCTTCTAGATAATCTATGGTTATGGTGGTTTTTGAGAACTAATGTTTCAATTCCCATTATACACGAAACAATCTTGGCAAATTTTGTCTTTTCATGAAGGAAGAAAAAGTCTTTACTCGAAACTATGCAAATAGGTATCTTGTTTGAAATATTCCAAAGTATTTTCTCCAATTTAGATGGTATTTTGCTATTTCTAACATTAGCAGAAGCAGCAGGACATAAGGTTCCATCATAATCTGATAGTATAGCACCGATTTGCATCATCTTGAGTTTTCACATAAAATAATATATTATAATTTAGCTGTAAAAACATTTTCTTTATTTCTGTTTCTGTGATAGTAGAGGACAGGTATTATTGCAAATCGGAATTCTGATGATGCTGTCTTTTACTCACTGGAAGACTAAATGTAAAGGTAGCTCCTTTACCATCAGAATTATTTTCAGCCCACATCCTACCACCATGTGCGTCTATGATGCTTTTTGAAATGAATAGTCCCAGTCCAGTACCTCCTGTTTCTGATTTAGTCGCAAATTTTGTAAATAGTCTTGGTAATATTTCAGGATCTATACCAGTACCTGTATCCTTTATACTAACAATATCTTCTTCTCGGCTATTGTCTTTTTCATTTGAATTTCTTTTTTTTATCACAAGAATAGATATGTTTCCTCCTTTTGTAAATTTAATAGCATTATTTAACAGATTAGATATTACCTGGGTTAACCTTGCCTTGTCTGCTTCTAATACCAGATGATCATTGGGTTCATATAATAACTTGATATTACTACCTTTCTTTTGAATATCATTTTTGAAATCCCCAACAACGCTGGATATCAAATCAGTTAGATTGAATTGCTCTTTATTTAGTGTTAATGTTTGACTTTCAATTCTTGTAACATCAAGTATATTGTTAGTTAGTCTTTGTAATCTATCTGCGTTTCTAAATATTGCCTGAGATATTTCCTCTCTTTTTTCAGGATGTCTTTGTAATAGTTCAGAATAACCAAGAAGAGCTTGAGTTGGAGTCTTTATCTCATGACTGGCAATGTTGATAAATTCCTTTTGCATTTTATCTTGTACTTTTAACTTTTCATTTGCTGATTCAAGTTTCTTATTCGATTCATTTAATTCATTGGTTCTCCTTTTTACTTCTTTATCTAACGTGCTATTCCATATGATTAAAAATATTGCTAATACAATAATTGCAGCAGTGGTGCCAGCAAGCAGTGCAAATGTCTCTAGTCGCTGTGTTGACAGAATATCATTAATCTGAGAATAGATTAAGGCGGTAGGTGTCACTACTTGAATAAAATAAGTTGGCTTGTCATTTACAAAAATTGGATACCCTGTATTTAATCTCTCCCCTCTGCCATAATCATAAACTCCATACCCAGAATTACCAGCTAAAAGACTATGCGTTAAATCGTTTAGAATTTGATTGTGATTGACAAACTTCTGTGTATAATCTCCAAAGAAGTTCTTTCCTACAAGAGTCTTGCTTGCACCTACAGCCAATAACGTTGCATTTCTATCATAGACTACCAGAAACTGTGAATTGATATCATGAATATTTCCATAGTGGGCAAAGAAACTCTCTGTAGGTATTACTGCTCCTACCATTCCAATATACTGCCCGTTTTCCCTGTTTATTATAGGATAAGTCAATCCTATTCTATAATTGCGATCAAGTCCTACGTATCCATTTGAAAATAATGGTTTATGTTCTCTTTGGGTCTCTCTAACCCAATTTATGTATGATATATTAGTTCCAAGGAAATTTTTCTGCCCCATAGGAACCAAATTTATTTTCACTATGTTATTTTTATCTAAAATGAAAAGCCTATCTACTATTGAGTTGATCTGCTGATAGTTATCTTCCATCAGTCTTTTGGTTTTATTATCTGAAACTAGTCCATTCTGTAAATATACAGAGTTAGCTAAACCTTGAAGTCTTGCCATAACTGAGTCAAGATCTGAACTAATATGTTGTGATATGGCTTTTGTAGAATCTAATTGCTTTTGCTTTTGCTGATCAAATAGTCTATTTTTGATATTGTTTTCTGTTATATTTTGAAGGTAGAAGAATAGAGCATATGAAATAACCACAATCAAAATTATAGAAATTATTCCTAATTGCTTGACTTTTCCAGAGACTTGACCTATTATCATTTTAGCTAGTAATATATAATTAAGGATACATATGAACAATTTTCTATTACCGCATATATTGAGTGATTTGAGTTATTCACAGATCTCTATGATAATACGTATTCATAGGATATAATGACCTCCTCTGTCCCAATTTGCATTACTTCCAGATGCGGCTATCTCACTATTGAGCTATGGTGTTACCCTTTTGAGAGTGCTCGAATGTTCATATCTTCTTGTTTGTTTTATAGTGGTGTTCAATTTCCACGCTCAAGATACTTTGCAAGTCCATTTTTGTCTCTAGTCTTGCAGTTTTTAATACTATATAATTTACATTTCATCTCATAGACTAGGTTTTATTAGTTAAGGGAGACGGATAAGTTTCTGATAGTGACATATATCCACACCCTTATTTGGTTTGCATAGTAGTAATCATTTCGTTAATTTGGCTATGTATATTTAGAAAATGGGTTCCTTTCTCTGTTATGGTAAAGGAGAGGTGTATGTTTAGTCTTTTGATGGTATGATATCAAATCATTCTTGAGTAGAAAAGCCATATATTCGTTTAATTGAGTATATGATAGAAAAGCTCCATACATTATTTTAGTCCTTGCTGTAGATCCTCCACTACTGATAACCTCCAGTATGGAAGTAATTATTTCATTTCTACATCGATTTTTCATTATGATTTCTTGATGAAGAATCCAGAATAAAAAGAATTGAACGCAAATTTGTATAGAATGTCTTATTATAATATACTATTAACTTCTTACTAATCAGTAGTATAATAGCTAAATCCTTGCTGTAGTATGCAAAAAAGAGAAGTAAATAAATCGAGTAACATGTGTATCTCACCTTGGGAATTATGTTATTTCCTCAACTTGTGTCT
>JBEVTH010000221.1:0-4321 GCA_041156085.1 Candidatus Nitrososphaera maunauluensis | reverse complement strand
TAATACTGCAAAAACATTTGAACGGACTTCAAGAGATACTGCAAGAAATTTCTCTCCAGGAACTGAAGTAAGACAAAGACTAGATTAGAAGTAGCAAGACACTTCTCTCTATTTTTTATTTTGTTTTCCATCTCTTAGAATTTATTGGAATCGATGCAATGAAAATATGTTTTAGACAAATCCATTAGAAGCCTGTTAAAGGTTATTAAATCATATATTTTTCGCATCCCCACTATAACCACATTATGACTAGGGTTAAGAATGGAGATTCAGTCATTTTGGAAATATCTCCTAGTTATTATTCGACTTGGGATAATGGCAAGACTACTGCTACTGGTGTTACTACAACAAGTTAGTCGAATTGCTTTATTTCTGTTTACACGGTCATCTAGATTAAATATTAATATTACTTAAAATCCGAGTCGAGCAAAATAAAATCAAGACAGTTTGCCCCTGATTCATTGTACATTGCAGCACTCATAAGATAAGAATAGCTAACTTCATAACATAGTGACAATCAGAGTAAGTGTGTATAGGAAACAAGACTACTACTACTAAATATAACGATGACAATAATAAAATTCCATTGCCGCCAACAAAAAGAAACACCTGTCGAACATGCAACAAAATATTAAGAGGTGATATTAATAACCTAAATAAAAATGATATATGTTTTAGACAGCTTTTCATAATATTATAGACCATATAGGATGGACAACATCATGGAAATCACTTCAAAAAAATGCCGATATTGGTAGCCATAATGCTGTTAGCAAATATTTTTCTATTCTATATGAGTATCGACATGAAATGATGATCGCAAAATGAAGTATGTGTTGATCCATGTAAATGCAGCAAATGTTAATCCAGAAGAATATCAAGAAATCGTATTTACGGCTAGATATCGTCCTGCAAATATTAATTAAATATCAAAACCAGACTTTCTCTTTGTTGCTGCAAATGCTGACCTACCTGCTAGCATTCATGTAACAGTAGGTAACAGAACCCCAACTATTGCAGAGAATATCCATATAACAACAGCAATTATCAATGCTTTGAGCCATCCTATATTATATAATCCCCTCAAAGCTAGTAACCAGGCGATACCTCCAATTGTTGCCGATAACAAGCCATTACCCAGTAAAAAATGTGCTATACCATAGATCACCGCACCTATAATGGCGGTCATGAATGCTCTTGCTATTCCCTCTTTTTCTCCAAATAATCTAGTAACAATATAGATTATAATAGTCGATACCACAAGACCTATGATGAAGACGATAGCACCAATTATTCCGTTTGTCATCTATGCACACTTATGCGGATATGACTTATAATGAGTTGTGTGCACTCATGCCTAGCACTAGCAAATAATCATCATGAATTTAAAATCAAAAACAATCCTTGAAACTCCTGAATAAACCCAAAAACATGTGTTGTTGATCTTCCATTTTGTAAAGCGATTTTTGATACTCCATCTACACGTTATTTCAGTTTTTGTCAACACAAGGTTTATAGAAATTACAATAAAAAAGAATTAATTATATTCTGCGATGTTTTTAGTAAAGTTCATGTCAAATCAAACAAAGATCTGAATACCTAGAAACCCCATTAACACTATTCTGAATGGAACCCTTTCCAATAAGATCTTATTCAGGAGGCGGTCCTGTCTCGCCACCTTCCATCATACTATCATATGAATTTTGTATATAATATTTTTCATAGAAAGACATATGGTTTTCCTCTAAATTCATCAGATACTCATGAACTCTCTGGGCTGCTTCTCTTCCTGAACTCATTGCCTTCACAACAAGAGTTTCTCCTGTTGTCACATCTCCTGCAGCGAAGACTCCTTTCATAGATGTTTTGTACTGATCATTAATTGCTATTGAATTCTTCTTACTTGTCTTTAAACCTGCTTTTACCTGAAGAAAAGAATTTGGTTCTCTTCCAACAGCTAGCAAAACACTTGAGCAGTTTATTTTGAACTCTTTCCCGGGAACAGGCTGAGGACTTCTTCTTCCTGTCTGATCGGGCGCACCAAGTTGCATTGAGTTCATTGTTGCTGCCATAACCTGTCCATCAGCTCCTTCATATGACTTGGGCTCTGCAAGGAACCTGAACTTTACTCCTTCTTCTTTTGCTTCCTCCAACATTATAGGATCGGCCGGCATATCATTTTCAGTTCTCCTATATACTATAACGACATTTCCTCCTGTCAACCTCAATGCAGTTCTGGCACAGTCAAGTGCTGTGTCTCCTCCACCAATTATGATGACTTCTTTTCCTAGATCGTATCTGTTTGAATTGTTATTGTTCATATAGGAGTCTATGCCGTTAACGAACACGGTTTCTAAGAATTGGTATCCATCATAGATTCCCTTAAGATCGACTCCTGGAGTATCAAGTTTGACAGTATCTTTTGAACCTGTCGCAATAAGGATTGCGTTATTTTCATCACTCAGTTGAGAAAGTGTAATATCTTTGCCTACCTTAACACCTATCTTGATTTCAACTCCCATTCCTTTAATTCTCTCAACCTCATAAAGCAATACATCCTTTGGAAGATGATAGTCTGGAATGCCATACCATGCAGTTCCGCCAGGTGTGGATAATTCTTCATATATAGTCACGTGATGGCCGTATCTTTTGAGAAGTTCTGCTGCAGCTAGACCGCCAGGGCCAGCACCAATCACAGCTACTTTTTTTCCTGTTTCGGATGAAACTGAAGGATCTGGCTGTTGTTGTTGTCTATGTTCCCAGTCTGCAACATATCTCTGAATCAATCCAATTCCAATAGGTTGACCGCTCCAACGCAACACACAGGCATCTTCGCACAGCCCCTGTAGTTGAGGACAACACCTAGCAGTTACACCAAGAAGTGGATTTGTCTCCCTTATGCGTTCATGTGCTTTCTTGAAGTCACCCCTTGCGACAGCTTCATTCATGCCTCTCACGTCCAACAGAACAGGACAAGCATCGATGCATACAGGTGTTCCACACAGTAAACATCGATTAGCTTCTTTCATGACATCTTCTTCAGAATACGACTGCTGCACTTCTGAGAAATTCTTCTTTCTTTCTTCGGGATCTGACTTATGAAAAGGAAACGCGCCAACACGGTTGGGTTCAACCTTCATAGAATCAATAGTCTACGATTACATGGCTTATTACCTTTTACTATTTACTGGCATATTGTTGTTTATTATAATTAGTCTGTGTCCATAACAAGAAGAGTTTGTTTATTATAATTTTATTAGAACGACTCATAGCATTTAGTGACTCTGCTCCTAGTTGTCAATGCAATACTAGTTTTCAACCTTCTCCAGCCCCCTCATAAATGGCAAATTGAGTGGAATTAAGACACAATTTTTCTTAAATAATATGTACGGGCTCATAAGCAGATTTTTTGTAATTTCAATTTTTTGGACTTTGTAAAACGATAGCAGCAGTATTTGTTGCTACTCCTCCTTCGAAAGCAATTGCTTTATGAATATTCATGTTGATTGTATCAGCAGTCAATGATAATGACCAAACAAGAACAATAATAATAATAATGGCTACGAGAACTATTCCAAACAAAATCTTTGAACTAGCCTTATACCTCTTATTCATGGTTAAATTGAGGGATTGAATCCTGCGATTTAATGATTATAAACATAATACAACCATTAGGTATGATTTTCATATTTTGTAATCGTTGGTTTAATTTGTTATAGGAAGAGACTCTAGTCTAAACTCATTACAATTAGGGCATTTTACTGTATTGTTTTTTTCCAAATGAATACAGGAGGCACACCAAAGACACGATTCACATATTTGAAAATATATCTGTTCTTTGTTGTTCTTCTTTTTACCGTAGTTTACATCAGTCTCCTCTAAATAGTCTACAACATTCACCGGCTTACCTCCCTTTCAATGTGGTAGAAGATTATTATATTATCTTCTAGTAACATTAGATATCCAGCAGTTCTATAGATTAATACGTATTGTGATCGATTGTTACGCAACTATAACATTAAATCTGTTTAGCAACAACAAATGTAACCACAAGAGTCTGTCTAATGGATATACATGGTATTTAACACCATTATACACCATAGTTTATATGTTGGTAATGATCGTCAGTATATGATATGTCTTCACGAAAAGAACAACGAACAGCAGGACAGGGAGCAGATACAACAGAATATAATAATAATACTACTACAACTTCAACAACCTCTCCAACAGAGAATAACGCTCAATATCGACAAACAGTCAACCGAGCATTAGATGAGACTAAAGACAATATTAGAAAGTCTACAGATGAGGCAAGAAA
>JBEVTH010000220.1:0-4329 GCA_041156085.1 Candidatus Nitrososphaera maunauluensis | reverse complement strand
CTCATCTACTACATGTATCGATGATCTCTACTGTACAAAGCTGCTTGCTGAATATCTTTGAGTAAGATCTTACAAATTTTTTATGTATGCAACCAACACCTATAACAATAATCAAATAGCTTGATGTCTATCCATTATTAATTTGGTTCGAAAATCTGATACGGACAAGGAGAATGAGAAAGAAACAAAATGTGCTCTTTGTAAATCAATACTACTCCCTAATAGCGAATTGAGTATCTGTTCATTATGTCTCCGCTATGCGGATTGTTGTGTGGGTCTCGAAAAGCTTTGATTAATTATTTATACCTATTCGACCATTTTTAATGTGTCGGTGACCGTAATTATACCGATGACGTCTCCTTTTTCACCAACTAGAACACACTTTGCAAATCTTACCAAGGGAACTAGAGCCTTAGCAGGTGTCGATAAATCCACAACCGGTGGAGGTGATTCCATTATTATTGATATCGGCATATCACTAATCTTTTTTTCATCCTTTTCGATCACATTCTTTGCGAGCCCGTCTTCACTAAGTATACCCACCACACGAGATCCATCAAAAACGGGAATTTGGCTTATCGAGTTTATTCTCATTTTTTCTATGGCAAAATGGAGAGTTTCGTATTTTTGAACGGAGATTAGATTTCGGCTGCAAATGTCTCCTGCTTTCAGAGAAGATTTACCTTCCAAAGAACTTAAAATTTCAAATATCTTCCTAGCAGTCTCATAACTAGGCTTACATCGTCCCGATTCTATTTGATTAATCATCGATGTGCTGATACCAGCTAACGCCGCTAACTTTCTTTGGGTAATTGCTAACTTAACCCTAGCTTGTTTAATATATTCTAGTCTTGGAAGCATGTAGATGGGTTCTGCCATATAATCTTCGTCAACGGAAGGTTAAATAGATAATGAGACTCTTTTTTTTCTAGTGGTTTGCAGATATTTTGATAGCCTTATATTATGTCAGCCACAAGATTTCTTGCTAAATATAGCATGAACACCAGCCAGACTAGTAATTGGGACTCGGTAAAAAGATATAAGCTCAAAAAAATGTTAAATGAACTATCGAGTATTTCAGGTCATGGCACTGAATTGGTGACAGTCTATGTTCCCCCGCGTCGACAAATTTATGACGTTATATCCCAATTACGTAATGAAGCAGGAACTGCGTCAAACATAAAATCTGACTTAACTCGAACCCACGTTCAAGATGCTCTGAGTAGAACGGTTGAGCATCTAAAGCTTTTTAAGGAGACTCCGGAGAATGGCCTTGTTGTTTTCTGCGGAGCTATTCCAACTTCTAAAGGATTTGGTACGGAAAAAATTGAGCTCTACTCAGTTATCCCTCCTAAGCCAATCCAGATAAGCCTCTACAGATGTGATGATCATTTTTGGACTGATCATTTGAAGGACATGATGAAAGATGACAAAGTGATAGGCATTTTGGCCATTGATACACAAGAAGCCGGTCTCGGGATTTTAACAGGTGATCGATGGGAGGTAATAGACACACTCACCTCTGGTGTGGCAGGAAAACATCGACAAGGTGGTCAATCGGCCAGAAGGTTTGAAAGACTTCGAGACAATGAATTAAATGAATATTATCATCGGATTGCAGACCATTCTCAAAAAGTATTCATTGGTCAATTCTATGTAAAAGGCATTATCGTAGGTGGACCTGGCCCTACTAAAGAAAACTTTCTCAAGGAAGAATATTTAGACTATAGGCTGCAAAACAATGTTATAACTACACTAGATACATCATATTCAGGTGACGAAGGGATAAGAGAGATTATTGATAAAGTGAACGAGCAAGGAGTAATGACTGAATATCGCTTGATGGAAGAAAAAAGACTTGTCAAGAAATTTATGAGTGAGGTGCACGCTGCAAAAGGTCTTGGTATATATGGTATCATCGACGTTATAAGGTCGTTGAAAAATGGGCTTGTTGATATGGTTATTGTAACTGATGACATTGATTATGTAAAGCTTGAGGTCAAATGTAAGAGATGTGGAATGGTTCAAGAAAAATTTGTCGAGCAACCAAGTATTCAAATAAGGAAACCGGAAATAAGCTCTAGACCATGTCCATCATGCAGTGCGATTGATTATGAAAGTTACGAAAAAGACATCGTAGATTATTTGGAAGAACAGGTTACGTTAAGTGGAAGCAAACTCGAAGTAATATCCGGAAAGACAGAAGAAGGAGCACAGTTAGCTAGTATTGGAAAGGTTGGCGCAATTCTTAGATTTAGACCTATTGCTAACGCTTAATTAATACATATTTTAAGAATTATAACTAATATTCTATGCGACAATCCCTACACAGCAAAGACAAATCCGTAACGCCATGATAGTTGAAGACGATCTAGATATCATGCACCTATACAAGGATTTCTCACAAGAAAGGGATTTGCTGTAATTGTTTGTTCTATTATTGCTAATGAGGTATTAACAGATTATGAAAAATATTTGCCGGAATTGGTCGTAAAAGAATATACTTCCAGGTAAAAAGAATGGGCAGCAAGCGGCAAGAAAATTCTTTTGATGATTGAATTGAACATACCTTGGCACCAATTCTTTTGATGATTGCGTTTGAAAATGTGAAAAAGGAAATTATTGTCGATGAATTTTTCATAGATAAAAATCTACATATTTTGATAAAACCTGTCAAATTATCTAGATTAGCAGAGATTATTGTACTGATAATCAATACAATCCGAAATCTACACCACTTCACTCATGAAAGAAGAAGGAATATCCTCATGGATTTATCACTGCTCTGCCGATTATTTTACCATCTTTTAGTTTTGACAACGCCTCTGTAGCCTGATTAAGTTTGAACGTATCTGAAACTACAGGATTTATTACGCCTCTGGTTGCTAATGACACCAATTCTACCATATCGCTTAGGGTTCCGGTATACGATCCTATTAACTTGTAAGCTCGTGTAGGCATGGTAACTAAACTAAGCTTTAGTTCACCTCCGAACAATCCTACAAGTACTACTCTAGCTCTTCTCCTCAATAATTGCATATCTGTTTCCACAGTCTTCGATGCATTGACAAAATCAATAACCGCGTCTGCACCCATTTTATCAGTCAACTCCAAGACTGCCTTTACTGGGTCTTCTTTTTTTGAGTTGATGACGTTATCTGCACCATTCTTCTTAGCAACTCTTAATTTCTCATCATCTAAATCCGTGGCAATTATCTTTGCACCAGTAATTGCTTTAGCCAGCTGTACAGCCATCAAACCTAATCCACCAGCGCCAATAATAACAACATTATCGTTTGGTTTTAGATTTGTATTCTTTACTGCTCCATACGCTGTAAGAGCAGAACATGATAATGTCGCGCTTGCATTAGTGTCCATACCGTCGTCAATTCTTAATAAATATTTGTAGCTTGGAACCAATACATACTCCGCATAACCTCCATCCCTATAAACACCCAATGATCTTGGCTTATCACAGAGGTTCTCTTGACCGATTCTGCATGCCGGACATACGCCCTCACCTATCCATGGATACACAAGGACCTTTTCATTTTTAATAAATCCCTCTGTTTCTTCTCCTAAACTGTCTACTATTCCTGCTATTTCATGTCCAGGAGTCAACGGGTACTTCACTCCCCTATCAGTAGTTTTAAGAAGCTGACCTCCTATCCCCTCATAACCTCCTTCCCATAAATGAATATCACTATGACATACACCTGAGGACTCAACTTTGATGAGGACTTGTGAACCCTTAGGCTTTGGAGTTTCAAGTTGTGTTACCTCTAGAGGTTCATTTACCTCTACAATTCTTGCAGCTTGCATCTCCTCACATTAAAGCTAGACATATGATATAAATCACTCGGAACCGCTTCCCAGCCTCCCCGTTCATATGCGGTATCGAGAGGTAGATTAGCTGGAAAGAATATTATTTTATGCTAGATAGATAAAAACAGTGGCGGAAATACTCCCTGCATTTAGATATTGCGGCATTGAACAGTTTTTTTATCATGGTTCTAATTTAAGTTGTACTTATAATTTGGCAATGGCTGATGACACATCTAAAATAACAGCAGATATCCTAAAGGTATGCAAGATTGGGTGTACGAAAGAAAAGATAATGAAGGAAACGCATCTGTCTAATGATCAGCTAAGAAGAATTACAGCAGAAATCGTAGACAAAGGGTTATTGCGGTATATTGAACATCAACGAGCCTATATCATAACAGATAAGGGATATATTTTTCTTAATAGTGGAGGCGACAGTCAATAAAATAAAGCATAGATCGCAGAAACAAACTCTCTTTTATATGATATACTCCCATTGGAAGG
>JBEVTH010000219.1:0-4353 GCA_041156085.1 Candidatus Nitrososphaera maunauluensis | reverse complement strand
AATGCAAAAATACCATCTGAACAAAATAGACCATAAATAGAGTTCATCATAACCTTACGTGCTTGTGACATTGGTTCGTTCCCTTTGTTTCGGTGATATTCACGCTGTTCTCTGAACTTTAGAAGTGTTTTTGAAATAGCACATTTACTTTTACACATATCCAGTATTTTTCTTTGCGTTTTTCTGTTTCGTATAGCATTTCAGATTTTATCTTGCTTCTTAGTTTTTTTATAGTATTCATAATAGATTGTGAAACTCTAGCATCTGCATTATCTTTGCAACAATCGCAGCAAACAGTCTCAAAGGAGAGATTATGGAGTATCATTACTGTAGGATATAGTCCTTTAACATCGAAAATCTCTATTTGTGTGATGTATGACTTTGGTTCCGGTTCAAGAACTAATCTACCAGAGTATCTTCTCTTCACTTGTCCAACAGTAGACGGTCTTTGGCATTCTCCATGCTGAATCATCATGTGGATGATGGATTCCCAAGCTTTACCGACTCCTGCATTGCCGACCTGCTGAAAGTCAAGTCTTGCAATATCAGCAATGCATTTTAATATATTAAGGATCATCGTGGACTTTGATCTGTCAACTATAATAAAAGAAGAAATAAAGGATAGCTTAGAGATCAGGATACAAGTACGTTAGAATTGCTACTCTCTGATCTGCATTTCTACGGAGAGCGATTTTGAAATCTTGAGATTTTTCTTCTCTTTTTAGCAGGAGATATTATCCATGAGACCAGTAGACTATATAATTAACTACGCATTCTCTTCGAATATCAAATGAATGTTATATTTGTGTTTGTGTTTGCGGTATATACGCTTCTTTGAAATCCTTGTCAGAATATATTTGTTCTGTCTTTGGTTTTATGACTGCAAATTTAGGTTTATATCTTCCAAGCAACATTGAATTTCCCACTACTGTTACAGAGCTCATTGCCATCGCTAAACCAGCAAGCATAGGAAGCCATCCAAATATTCCAACACCCATAAAAGGAACTAATATGCCACCAGCTATTGGAATCAAGCCAGCATTATATACAAACGCCCAGAATAGATTTTGTTTTATTTTGGATACTGTCTTTCTTCCTAAATCAAGTGCTGTAACAACATCTCTTATATCATCTTTTATCAATATAATTCCACCAGTCTCTTTTGCAACATCTGTTCCAGAACCTATGGCAATTCCTAGATCTGCCCTTGCTAGTGCTGGTGCATCATTAATTCCATCTCCTACCATTGCCACCACCTTTTTTTCTTCATCTTTTAGTTTAGCGATCACCTGTTCTTTTTGTTGTGGTAATACTTGAGCAATGATCCTACTAATTCCAAGTTTAGATGCAACTGCTTTGGCAGTTCTTTCATTATCACCAGTAAGCATTACTACTTCTATTCCCATTGCTTTGAGCGAATCAATTGCTTGTTTTGCGTTTTGTTTTATAGTATCTGCAAGGGCAAATATTCCTGAGAGTTTATTGTCAATTGCAACAAGAGTAGCAGTTTTTCCTTGAAATTCAAGCTGTTTAAGAGTTGAGTCTACGGCTTCAGTAACTGGAATGTTGTTATCTTCCATTAATTTTCTATTCCCGATAAGAATTGTGTGATCTGAGTATGTAGCCCTGATACCATGACCAGATAATGCTTCAAATGAATTTGGATTGGATATCATCACGCCTTTTTCTTTAGCATAATTAACAACTGCTTGACCTAAAGGATGTTCTGATCCTGATTCTGCAATTGCGGTGAGTCTGACTAGTTCAGTTTCACCTATTCCAGACAAATCCGCTATGTCAGTTACAGACGGCTTGCCTTTTGTCAAAGTCCCAGTTTTATCAAATACTATTGTTTTTACCTTCTTTGCTATTTCTAAATAATCTCCACCTTTGAACAGTATGCCATTTTCAGCTCCTTTTCCCGCTCCCATCATAAGTGCAGCTGGTGTAGCAATTCCAAGAGCACAAGGACATGCAATGATTATTACAGATACAAAAGCCAAAAGTGAAAATGTCAGTCCTATGTCCCCAATAAAATACCATCCAAGGCCCACTCCTATAGCTATGGCCAAAACTCCAGGTACAAAATATTTAGCAACTTGATCTACTAATCTTTGCATTTGAGCCTTTCCTGTTCTTGCTTCTTCAACTAGCGATATTATTTGTGAAAGTACTGTATCCTGTCCAACTTTTGTAGCTTTAACTTTTAGCAGTCCACTCTTGTTGATTGTTGCACCTATAACTTGATCTCCATTTTTCCTATCTACAGGTATGCTTTCACCTGTTACAGAAGATTCGTCAATAGATGATGAACCTTCTATTATGACCCCATCGGTTGGTATTCTTTCTCCTGGCCTTATGATCATAACTTCGCCTTCTTTTACCTGTTCTATCGGAACCTCTATTTCCATTCCTCCTTCCCTTATCACCTTGGCCATTCTTGGTTGAAGATCCAATAGCTTTCTTACAGCACCAGACGCTTTCTCCTTGGTTCTTGTTTCAAGCAATCTTCCAATTAATATCAATGTGATGATAATTGCCGCTGTTTCAAAATACACTGACTTGAATGGGAAATATCCAGGAGCTAGGGTAACTACTGCACTATACAAATACGCAGCAGTTGTTCCAATTGCAATGAGTGTATCCATATTCGATGCTCTAGCTCTAATTCCATCCCATAATCCTCTATAGAATCTCCATCCTATCCAAAATTGTAATGGAGTGGCTAATACAAGCATTATATAATTATTATAATGCATAACACCCATAGGAAATAAGGCACTAAATTGTGTAGGTAACATATGGGGCAAACTAAAAATCACTATAGGTGTTGTTAATGCTACGCTTATAGCAACATACATCTTGAGCTTTCTTAGTTCTTTTTCAGGCTGTGTGAATTCATTTAAACATTGCTTACTGCAAAAATAATACAATCTTCCATCTTTTTTATATCTGATAGAATCAGGTTTTTCTTCTACAAACATTCCACATACAGGATCTTTTGCCATCGTTGTATAACAGTTAGATAAACATGAATATAATATGTGGGCTTTACAGTTGTAAAAATATTACCTTTTCAACTAGACTCATAATGGCTCTATTCTGAAGCATTGCTAGAGTATGGCAGTAAGCCATTCCGTGAGATCTCTCGGGAAACTGGCATAACAAGACCAACTGTTAAGGCAAGATTTATCGTCATAATTATTTCTTTATTATGAATAAATCAGCTTTTGTTAGAATCTTACACTCGGGAGAGAAATAGAGAAAGCAGTTTCTTATTTCATTATCATCATCAAGATTGTTACTTTATATTAACACATACACTTGTTTCGATGATCAGTTCCATACATCATATTAAAAACGACTGTATATCAAAGCCATGAATACAAACAAGAGATCAGCAGCATTGGCTTTTGTTGTTATCGTTACGGCAGTTGCTCTTGTGATTGCAGGTAGTCTTACTACTTCCACGTTGGCAGTAAAAAGTCACAAGACTTCTACATCCTCGCATAAGAAGGGTACAACTTCTACATCCTCGCATAAGAAGGGTACAACTTCTACATCCTCGCATAAGAAGGGTACAACAACAAGTTCGCCAAAGAGCGTCAGTAGTAAGAAAACAAAATCTAAAACAAGCTCGTTAAGTAAGTTCTTTAGCTGTGTCAGAGCAGCAGGAAAGATTACTCGAGCAGCTGTAGACAATTGTTATGGTACAACTAGTAGCAGTAGTAGCAGCGTATTGATACCACTTGCAACTCCTTAGTCATTAATAACAGTATCTTACAATACAAAAAACATCGTCTAGACTAGGCAACTTATCTTCACTATTTTTTGATAGATTTTATGCCTTGATGTCATTTGAACAATAATTCTTAATATGAAACCAGAAATTGTCATATGTTAGGACTCATTATCTCTGCAGGTAGATGGTTAATAATAATACATGATGAGCTGCATAGTAACAGGTCCTAACATAGACATCACCATAAAGCTGATAAAGAGGAGGAATAATATTTGTCAAAGGTATTATGACAGAACTTTGTTCTATTTTATTTTAATACAAAAGATGGACTGGACCTAAGTCGAACTACTTGGAACTATGTCGTTGTTGTAGTATTATTATTTATTTTGTTTTTATTGCTGTAAGAAGATAAGATGAAGAAATTAATAATTGTCTACGTATTGTTTGCATTGATGGTACCTGCAGCGGTGATTTATTTCATAGTTGCTTCTTTTGGAGAAAAACTGGAATGAGGAAGTCACTTGAACGGCTGCTCCAGCAGAAGTAGATCACCAAGTAAGTATGGAAGGCTCATTTAGCAATTTTTTATAAAACTATTATTGGATCTAATT
>JBEVTH010000218.1:1603-4358 GCA_041156085.1 Candidatus Nitrososphaera maunauluensis | reverse complement strand
GGTAAATATAACAAGAGCAATAAAGAAGAAGAAGAAGAACAACAAACACAGCAACAAAATACTTCATCGTCATCATCAACTACAGATATGGCGCAAGAAGGTAATAGCAGATTACAAGTTCAAAACGAGTTTGCAAACAGAGTTCTTAACGATAGGAATATGTTAATTGCTCAAGAGGTTAGCAAGATTGCTAAAGAGATAGGATCTAGCGCAGCACAAGTTGCTTTGAATTGGCTTAGACAACAAAATATAATGTCGACAGCTGGAAAAAACAAGATAATACCAATTATTGGAGCAAGAAAAGAAACCCAGATCAAGGATAATCTATCTTGTCTAGAGTTCGAATTGACAAGTGAACAAATGCAAAGATTAAATGAAGTCAGCAAGATAGAATTAGGTTTTCCTCACGACTTTCTAAATTCTGAAATGATAAAGGATATCATTTATGGTGGCACCTATTCATTGATCCGCAATACTAATGTAGTAAGATAATCATTTCCTTGTATATTTTATTGTGCCGAAAGTAATGTCATAATTCTATAACAAAAGGAACGATATAACATATTTACACTTTGGAGCTCAAGACTTAGAAGGTATATTCATGGACTAAAGAATCAACATCAACAGTCAATTTGGGACAGTAAAGACAGTATTTTTAAAACTATATCAGACAGAATGCAGCAGTGTAAAACCCTATCCATCTATGAATAGCAGATCTTCTACAACTCTTAATGTACAATTTGAGTATAATCAGACTGAAAACCTAAAGAAGAACCATGCGATTGTGCTTTATATAATAGGTATTTTAATTATTATTAGTTCTTGGCTTGACAGCTCCGAACGGTTCTAAAGAAAATGAAGATGAAAAACAAGAAAAAACCGAGATACTGTACGGTGTAGAAAATGCTGTCAGTACTGGGATACGATTTATGCAAAACGCAAAAAAGTCGATGGATCTGTTTGGCGATAAGAACGGTCCCTCTATAATCATAGAATTTCCAGATATATATAAAAATAATTATATAGCAGCCAAAAGAAGAGGAGCAAAAATAAGATTTATTACCGAAATTACGAAAGACAACATACAATATTGCAAAGAACTGATGACATTTGTTGATGAGTTTCGACATTTAGAGGGGTTCAAAGGAGGCATTGCAGTAACGGAGTCAGAATATATGGCTACAACCGCATTACGTGAAAGACAAATATTAACACAGGTCTTTTACAGTAACGCCAAGGAAGTTGTTGAACAAGGCCAGTATATCTTTGATACTTTTTGGAACAAAGCTATTCCTTATGAACACAAAATTAAAGAAATTGAAGAGGGAATAAAACCGGAAGTTATAGAGACTATTCGAGATCCTGTTCAAATACAGATGACTGCATTTGAGCTTGTAAAATCTGCTAAGGATGAAATACTGACGATATTTTCTACAGCTGATGCTTTCCTTCGTCAGGTTCGTGCTGGAGCAATAGGATTATTACACGAAGCGGCAGAACGAGGTGTAATAGTTAAAATTCTGACGCCATTAAGCGATTCTGTCAAAGATACAATATTGCAAGAAATATTGCAAGAACATAAAAAAATTGACACTAGATACATAGGAGAGTCATTGCAAAGCAAAGTCTCAATCATCATAATCGATAGAAAATTCTCTTTGGTTGTAGAGTTGAAAGATGATACGAAAGAAACGTCGTACGAAGCTATGGGATTAGCAACCTATTCTAATAGCAAACCAACTGTAATTTCTTTTGCCTCAATATTTGAAAGTCTATGGATTCAAAGTGACTTGTATGAACGATTAAAAGTCCACGATATGATGCAAAAGGAATTCATAGACATAGCAGCTCATGAGTTACGCACTCCTATCCAACCAATTCTTGGATTAGCTCAAGTTCTTAGTCAAGATATAAAAGACCCCAATCAGCTCCAGTTAATGGACGTTGTAATTCGAAATGCAAGAAGATTGCAGAAGCTTACTGAAGATATTTTAGATGTTACAAAAATTGAAAGCCAATCGCTACAGTTGAATAAAGAGACATTCAACTTAACTGAGATGATCGTAAATGCTATTGCAGATTCTAAAAATCAACTTAAAAAGAATAGTAATAAAAGAATAGAATTGGCCTCCAAAGAGAGTGTTTTTGTAGAAGCCGATAAGGCAAGAATTAGTCAGGTAATTATGAACCTTATAAATAATGCCATTAAATTCACTCAAAAAGATGGCATCATCATTATCACGACAGAAAATGAAGATCAAGGCAATAATCAAATTCTTGTTAGTGTAAAGGATACTGGTACCGGAATAGATCCTGAGATATTGCCAAGGTTATTTACAAAATTTGCTACAAAATCTGAAATAGGCGGTACTGGATTGGGATTATTCATTTCTAAAAGTATAGTAAAGGCTCACGGAGGGAGAATATGGGCTGAGAACAATAAATATACAAGAGGAGCTACTTTTTACTTTAGCCTACCGTTGAGCAGATAATAGAAAAGGTTGTCAAGATTAGCTTTTAGAGCTAACTTGTATGAATTCCATGAATGAAATGAAGCCATGAAATTACCTGAATAGTCAGCCATTCCAAATTTCAGTTCTCTCGCTCTCATCATTTAAAGGAAGATTTTTGCCTTCTTCGTTTTCCTTATTAGTAGTGCTTGTATTATAGGCCATCTTTCAAATGAGCCATTAGCTCTAGGAACTTGAACTGAACACACAGAGATTTATGACAAGAAAGAAAGTATCTATATATT
>JBEVTH010000218.1:0-1503 GCA_041156085.1 Candidatus Nitrososphaera maunauluensis | reverse complement strand
TATGCTTGCTTTATAATTACTCTAGAAGTATCCTTGACTTTGTTTATTATATTATTACTTTGATCATTCACTATATGGCCAACAATATTCACAGGTGAATAAGGTTCAATCTTGTCGGACTTGCTTATTGGTGTTGGACCATAGAACAGACATAATGCATTGCCTTCGGGCCAGTACGCAACATCTAATAAATTAACTTCTGATTTTGCATTTTCTTCATGTGCAGTTATCGAAGTCTTGTCAGTATAAAGCTCCTTACCCCATTTATTTATATTTACTTCAATTGGCAGATTCTCTAGTATTGCCTTAACTGTGTTGGGAGATCGAGAATCATCTAGTTTTATTAGCACTGTTTCGTTAATCCCAGGAAAGAATAATTGTATATGTTTTTCCATCATATGTTCTTTATTTGTGAATTCTATTAATCTTTAAAACCCTCTTATCGATAAAGCTAGTGAATGGCTAAGGATACGTTGACTAAGAATATAGCTAGTCTTCATGAAAAGGACCAAAGTCTACCTCTCATTGTTCTACTTCTACATATTATCTTTCTATAATGTTGAGATCAGTTATTTCAATACTTCCGTTGGTGATGAACGATAAGATCTTATTGAAGATACTTTGGAAGGTTAAAGAGTTGGATAGAGAAAAGGAGATCAAAAAGACGGTTAAGAGACTGGTTAAAGATAATGATTGGGATAAGGCCCGAGCATTATCGTTCCTGCATAGTAAATATCAACGAGAAAATCGTTTAGAAGAGGCTGAGATAGTTGACAAACTCATACATGAAGAAGAAGCTGATGCTGTCCGTGAATATGATGAATCATAATATCAAATTACGCATACTTAACACCTAATTAATAATCATTTGCCCTGTGAAGTTAAGACTCTTAACACAACCTATCTTCGCTAAGTAGTGCGAGCCTTTAAACTAAAATCATCAATTATGGTTATACCAAGAATTGTGGACAGCTGTTTCTATTTCGTTGATTTTTTATTATCAACCTTATATTATTCCGTTTTTGACTATTTCGTTGAGAGGGAGCTACTTCTTTCAGGTAATTCTTATGCAACAATCATGAGTCAAAACACAACAACATTGGCAAAATGATATTTCCTAATGTTTTATTTAATTCTAGGCGAGTTGTTACGATAGCAGATTGACAAATAATCCATCGTGTAATATCCAAAGACCTACAAGAATAATTAAAGGTAAGAGAAATACCAAGGCGAGTACAATATACCAGTTCATTTTGTTAAATTCTGACTAGGCATATTTTTTAGATCGTAGGCGTCTCTAATAGAAAATGAAAAGTTAAGTTGACTCAAGCCGCAATAGAAAATATCCCGATTGACATTCAGACCTAAAGGAAAAGAATTACTTTAGAGAGGCAAGAAATCATGAAATTACTTGCTTAATTACTTTATGATATACCTTCCTAAACAATTTACGGCTCTGTTCACTTAGCATTAAACCTATAGCTGAAGGTATAATATTTTGAA
>JBEVTH010000217.1:0-4421 GCA_041156085.1 Candidatus Nitrososphaera maunauluensis | reverse complement strand
TGTGTCACTTTAAGTTATGTTATGGTTGTTAGTCAATAGTTCAACCTGGCTAAAACATAAGGTAACTTCGTTATTTTTGAATGAAAATAAAAATAAGCATATTAAAGTATGTCTAATACTAGACTGTTTTCTGTCATAGCATATTCCAATTCTATATCCAGCAATAGTAGTGTATGTTTAATTTCTATCTCAAATACTAGATATTATGAGTCCATTTACTTCTTAATAATGTAGTGTTAGAGTAGCAGTATAGGTAAATCAGTATGTAGAGGTTAAGGACATTTTAGCAATTAGCCCATTTGCTGGTTAATAACCGTATATCTTTCGCTAAACATAAGTATACGTAAACCAAACGACTAGACATGGTTTCAGAAACGAATCCACGAGGTCAAGTACGAGTTTGAATAAGAACACCATGCATGCAGCGCGAATCCATGAATATAAAAAGCCTGTTGTGCTAGAAGAGGTTCCAGCTGCCAAGAATGTGCTTTGAGAAAGCGTATTGATTAAAGTCGGCGGAGCAGGAGTTTGTCATAGCGATTTGCAATTAATTGATGGATATTACCGAGACTATCATCACCTTGAATTGCCTTGCACATTAGGCCATGAAATTGCAGGGTGGGTTGAAGAAATCGGTGGTTCAGTTCCAGAAAATATTATAGAAAAAGGCGATCTAGTTGTAGTTTTTGGAGGATGGGGTTGTGGTATTTGCGTTGAGTGCAAAAATGGAAACGACCAAATTTGTGGTAACGGAAGGTGGCCTGGATTTGGTGGTGAAGGGGGATATTCAGAATTTGTGCTTGTGCCTACATACAGATATTTAATAAAGATAGACAAAAAATATAATTTGAGACCTGAAGAAATCGCACCACTTACCGATGCAGGTGTTACTCCTTACAGAGCAATCAGAAGAGTAAAAAATATTCTTGGACCTGGTAAGTCTATAGCAATTCTTGGGATAGGAGGTCTTGGAAGTTATGCAATTCAATACGCAAAGATTTTATCTTCAGCATCAACTGTATTGGCATTTGATAGAAACGACGATAAACTAGATCTTGCAAAACATAAATGGTGCAGATCACTGTATAAACATAAAAGATAAAAAATCAGCAGAGGATATCCGTGATGCAGTTAACGAAGCATCATGTCGTAAAGAGGTCGATGTAGTTATAGATCTTGTCGGTTCAGAGGAGACGATTCCAATGGGATTTAGTATGCTTGCCATAGCAGGAGCATACGTGTCTTGTGGTTTAGTCGGGAACCAAATCAAAATACCCCTATTCCCATTTGTAGCTAGAGAATATCAATATTATGGATCTTTTTGGATAGCTACAATGATCTTAGAGATATTATAGAATTAGCTAAGAAAGGATTGATAAAACATCATATACAGAAATTTAGCTTATTAGAAGTAAATGATGCTCTTGATCTACTTAGGAAAGGAAAGATTCTAGGAAGAGCAGTTTTAGTTCCTTAAAAATAAGTTTGAGCATTCAAATGGAAATGCTTCAAGCTCTCGTAATGCTAATCTAATCTAATTATCATATTGGTAGAGTTTAAATACTTACTAGTTCTAACGCTGCGAAATAATATTATAAGGATTGTATTTCAAGTTCCAACTTTCTCGCTTCAATTGCTTAGAGCGATAAGTGAAACGTATTATAAGGGAGCTGATATAGGCGAGTGTCTTTCCACAGCATATCGCATAAAAGAAGGTGACTTTGAGAGTTGGCATAAAGAATGGCTAAATACAGCGCAAAGGGTTCACAAATACGCGGATAACAGTCTTGCTGCAGGACGTAAAGTAAGTGCACTAGAAGCGTACCTTCGTGCTTCGAATTATTATAGGGTAGCAGAATTTTTACTTATGGACCCAGAAGATCCAAGAATCCAAACAACTTGGGGAAATAGCAAAGAGTGCTTTAGAAAAGCGGCAGAGCTTTTTTCACCACAAGTTAAAGTTGAGCCTATAGAAATACCATATGAGCAAACTAAATTGCCAGGATATTTCTATAGCAGCAGTTATAATAACAATACGACGTCTTCATCGGAATCAAAAAGAGCTACACTAATAGCTCATGGCGGCTTTGATTCTACTCTAGAGGAATTATATAGTTCAGCAGCAGCTCCTGCGCTTGAAAGAGGCTATAACTGTCTAACATTTGAAGGACCAGGTCAAGGCGGAGTAATACGCAAACAAAAGATTCCATTTAGATATGATTGGGAGAAGGTAGTTACATCTGTAATAGATTTTGTTGCTGACAAATATGCAGGACAATGTGATCTGGAACGTCTTGCATTGATGGGGATAAGTATGGGAGGATATCAGTCTCTTTTTAATCGAATAGATAACTGATTGCATTCTATCGTTGTATGTTTTGATGAATCTGTCTATTGCCTCTAATTTATTTCCATAAACACCTCCTACGAGAATTTGCACTTTTGCAGTCTCATCTAGAGACATTCCATCTAGGAGCTCAAAATGATATTTCAATTCATCAATGCTATTTTGTAATATTTTTTTATCAGGAGAGTTAAGAACAACGAATTGGTCTGGATGCATAGAGATACGGATGTTGTTTCCCTTAATGTAATGTCCAATTTGTTGGAGTTCAGATTGAAAGATTCTGTGCCAGTCAACTTTGCAAATTGGATGCGAGGCAAAAGGAATTAGTTCTGAGCTAATTCTAAAGAATAACAAGTTGCTTCTAACATTATACCTTAGAATTTGATTCAAATGATTTAGATTCCATTTGACAGTTTGAATTAGCCTGCTTTCAGAATATGACGCTAATCTAAAAGTGGAAGGAGCGTTTCGAGGAATACTGTTATTGATACAAGGATAGCCTATTTTCATACTTGAAAGAAATGATCGTGGGTTCTATGTCTTATGCACTAAGGAGCCACCAATGTGTGAGGAAGAGTAAAATTGTAATAATAATATAATTTGTCAAAATAGAAAAAAGTATTGATTTATTTATTTGTCCTGCCATATTCCAATTGTATTTCTCTGTGGATCTTCTAATACAGCATAATATCCTTCTGATATTTCCTGTCTATCTTTTACTACTCTGGCTCCTAGTTGTTTTGCTTTATTTATATAATCTTCAATTGACTCTACTTTGACAAACTGAGTTGATACTTGTTGTGGATTTTCTTTCTGCGCTAGCGCACCACTAATTCCAGCATTTTTTATCACGTAATAGCCTTGTGTTTGGCCCTTTTCAAATTCCCAGCCAAATAGTGAAGAATAAAAGTTCCTCAAACCATCTATATTATCTGCAGGTATCTCAAAGTGACCTACTTCATGTCTGCTAGTTGACATAAGAATATTCTCACCTATTTCCCTTTTACCTTGCACAAGATTCTAACTTTTGCTTTACTGTCTGTGCTGCTTGTTCAAGTGCCTCTCTTATTTTGTTATCTGCTTGGCTACCTGACAACAAGTTTGCAATCTTACCAGTTGTTGGTAGCTCAAAATCAATTAAGTGTTTTATCTGTGTAATGTTTGTCCCATTTCCATGAAATTGCTGTATGCTATACCATCTTTTGAATGGACCTTGAATTTGTTTTGTAACTAGCTTTCTATTCTCTTCTTTATCTACTACCTGTAATCTCATTTCTTCTTCTTTTCCCATGTATTGACCTTTTACTCTCATTTCTGAGCCTTCTTCATTTCCTGAACCTGATACATCTTCAGATTCTTTAACTATATCTTGTGGCCATGCTTCTTGTATATTGTTTGGATTTGTATAGTATTCATAAACCCTTTGTACTGGTGCGTTGATTTGTGTTTGATATTCAACTTTTGTCATATCAGCAGTTTTTCGTATTAAATGATATTAAAGAGTTACACATTATTGGATACAGTTAGGCACTAGTTAAATAATAGATAAGCAATACCCACAATATACTTTAGTTAAAGCTGTTTCCTGTTCTGTAACAAGATGCGTGAGTTAGCACTATGTAAAAATATTGTCACTATTTTATATATGCCTATATCTACTTAGGATGATATGAATAATGTAAACAACAAAATTCCATGGGGCTGGCTATAGGTACGCTATGTTTAACAATTGCGGGTGCGTTTAATGGTATAGCAATAATATGACTGTCAAGCATAATTGGAGGAGCATTAGCTTTAGTGACCGCACTTTTGAAAAGACAACAAATGGATCATGGCATTAGAGCAAGATAGTAAATTCATTTTGAATTTGGATCTGGGTGAGAGCTATATTTATGGAACAGCGTTTACATCTGATAATTCATATTCAATTAATATTCAGCAAGCAAGTAATACTCTTGTTGTTCTTCCGTCAGATTTTATTAAGGAGTCACGCAAAGCACTGGTTTGTTTTGGATTGTCTGGGGATAGCGACAAAAATAAAATTTTTGTGAGATCTGAAGTAAAAATAGGACGA
>JBEVTH010000216.1:0-4465 GCA_041156085.1 Candidatus Nitrososphaera maunauluensis | reverse complement strand
TTGCAGAGCCAAGATTGATTTATAAGTTTCATAAAGTCCTATCTTTCAAAGATGGCTCAAATACTCAGGGGCGGGGTTGAGGAGTTAATTGCTGACTTCACAGAAGTTAGAAAAAATACACTCAATCTTTTCAAACCACTGAAAATCGAGGATGCGGTTATTCAATCAAATGTTTTCGGCAGTCCACCAAATTGGCACCTTGCCCATGTGACGTGGTTCTTCCAAAAGATGCTACAAAAACATGGGGAAGTGATTCGCTCCGACGAATGTGTCAACTTAGAATATCTTAATTCATACTATCAACAATTTGGGAAAATACTTCCTAAATCGGAAAGAGGTAAATTTCCCCGACCAACAGTAGAAGAGACCATCAAGTACAGATCCTTTATTGAAGATCAGGTCAGTTCATTTCTAAAAAGGGTAGGATATTCTTCCAGCGGAATATCAGAAGAGATCAAATACGATATTCTGCTAGCTAATCAACATGAGATGCAGCACCAGGAACTTATGATCTATGACTTTCAGCATTATTTTCAACGATTTCCTGATCCTGAAGATAACTACAAACCTACCAACCCTATCGTCAAACCCCAACAAACAACAGAGGCAGTAGAAAAGCCAAATGGGATGGTAGAGATTCCTGAAGGAGTATTTGAGTTAGGGTTTAACGGTGGTAATGATCTTTTTTGCTATGATAATGAACTTCCTGAGCACAAGGTTTACCTACAGCCTTTCAAAATAGATATTGCACCAGTAAGCAATGGCGAATTTATCGAGTTCATCGAAGATGATGGATACGATAATTTTGGCAATTGGTTGGCAGACGGTTGGGACATTGTAAAGGAAGAAGGGTGGAGAGCTCCTCTTTATTGGGAGAGGAAGGAAGATACATGGATGAAAAAAGATTTTCGTGGGTTTAGAGAAATTGACCTGGATGAACCTGTAACCAATGTTAGTTATTATGAAGCGGACGCGTATGCAAAATGGGCTGGCAAAAGACTTCCAACAGAAGCTGAGTGGGAGAAGGCTGCAAGCTGGAATGAAGATCTACAGAAGAAGAGCCTTTTCCCATGGGGCAATAGTACCAGGCCCACATCAAAACACTCTAACCTATTAGAATCATCATTATGGGGTCCTTCAAAGATAGGTTCGTACCCTGCCGGCAAAAGCTATTATGGCTGCCATCAAATGATAGGTGACGTATGGGAATGGACATCATCAGAGTATATCCTCTATCCTGGTTTCAAATCCAAGTTATCTGAGTACACAAACAAATGGGCAGTAAATCAAAAGGTACTTAGGGGAGGTAGTTTTGCTACCCCTCGTAATCAGATAAGAAACAGTTATAGAAATTATTTCAAACCACATGAAAGAATTCTCTTCTCAGGATTTCGCTGCGTAAGCGATCTCTGAATATCTCAAATATACAATGTCTGATCAAAATATATTTTTAATTTATTTAGATAGGAGACAGAAGCGCCAGATCAAACCACTCTCTTTTATCTAGGAAATTCATCTTTAGTTCAAATCCGCTGCTCTTGGCTAAGTTTTGTATTTGTTCAAGTGAATACTTGTACGAATTTTCTGTATGAATAGATTCACCTTTTGTAAATTGAAATGACTTATCAATGACTTTAATACGAACTTGATGATTCGCTTTTGAAACTAAATGCATCTCCATCCTTCCCTGATCGTGGTTGTAAAAAGCATGATGAGAAAAGTTTCTGATATCAAATTCACCTCCTAATTCTCTGTTGATTCTCACTAACAGATTTAGATTGAACTTTTCTGTCATCTTGGCCTTATCGTTGTAAGCGGCATTTAATATTGCATGATCTTTCTTCAGGTCAAAACCTACCATCAAAAGATCCTCCTTTTGCATTCTATCTTTTAACATGTTAAGAAATGACTTTGCTTTAGTGAGTTCGAAATTTCCTATACTTGAACCTAAAAATAATATTAGTTTTCTAGATGGTATGTGGTATTGTGTGGTTATGAGTTCAGTTGCTTTATCTATACCATCGGCATAATCTGAAGAAATCCCTATCGCATGCAGGTTTGAAAAATCTAATGATATTTTTTGTACCGATTCAAGTAATATGCTATGGGATACATCTATTGGAAAATAGTAAAGAAAATTCTGTTGTTTAAGGATATGCTCAAAAAGAATTCTAGTTTTACAGGAGCTTCCGCTTCCCAGCTCTACTATGCTAATATCATTAGGACACATTCTGGCAATAGCAGCTGACTTTTCTCTTAGTATCTCTGCCTCTGTGCGTGTAACGTAATACTCTGATTGTAGACATATTTGTTCAAAAAGATACGACCCGAGTTTATCATAAAAATATTTTGATTTAAGATTTTTTCTCTGACAGCTCAAACCCTCATTAACATCATACGCAAATTCATCTATAATAGGGACATCAGGATTGCTAATATTGTAGATCCCCAGTTCTCTATTATCCATTCAGGCTGTGTTTGAGGAACGTTTCAACCATTTATAACATTTTTCATAATTACTGGTTATTATGACAACTACGATGCCAAAGATTTGAATCGGAGAAGCAGTAAAGATATACCAAATTCTATGTATATGTGTGTGTAACATAAAATTAAAAGGCTTTTGCTTTCGAGAGCATTACCATTACTGATTTGCTTGCTTAATATTATTATATGAAATCTAGGAATTACTTATAATATAGCGAACATAACTTTGCAAAGTCAGGTATGTTTAATTTTTTAATAGCGCTTATCGGTATATTTGCAACTTTATTTGCCGTTTCAAGTACAGTACCCCAAATTATTAAAGGGATAAAGACAAAAAAAATGGACGATGTATCACTGTGGTTGATCGTGGTTTTAATCGTCGGACTATCGTTATGGGTCATATATGGAATAGCTATGAATGACATCGTAATTGCAGGTGGAAACGCAGTTGGTGTATCGTTAAATGTGATATTCCTGTTATTAAAAATAAAATATTCACAAAGTATTACTAGGTGAAAGAAGGGAGAAGATTTCATATACTTATCGTGATGTCTCATGAACTGGTTATATTAATAAAAATAAGCTGCCGTCAAACCTTTTTCTAAAAGACGATTTGTATACATTACGTCGCCTGTGGATCTGCTAAGCAAGATCGTAAAGCCGAAGGAAAGTCAAGTACCAAGCAAAGAGATGTCACTAGACAAGAATTTCTAGATGTCTTTTATTAGCTTCTGTTTAACACTTGGTGTATACATTAGTGATAAAACAACAAATACCCCTAGGACTCAAATTAAATCTTTGTTATGCTGACTCTATAGTGTTGTTAAGCTTGCTTGACATGTTGAATCTATGTCGATATCTATCTATGTTGTATTCATCATTGTTTGGGATTCAGAGAGAAAGTAAACACAGCACTCAAAGTCCAGTCAAAGACCAGTGAAAATTCTGTTCAAATTCACGAATCGTAGCGAGTTGTTTTTGATTTTTGTATAAAAAATAATAGCGTGTAGCTGTTCTGGGAATTAAAAAATTTGAGAGCCACTTATCTTTGGCCCTGCAGAAAATCTTTCACTAGTCCCATTACTTGTGCTAATGATTCTTGTGGCGCTGCGGCAGTATTACTAGGTCCTGCTGATCCTGTTACTGGTCCCGTTAGTGGCTGCGTTGGTGTTTGCTGTCCGCCTGTACCTCCGTTAGGATTTGCTCCTTGTTGCATTTGTTGCATCAGTTGCAGTGCTGCCAGTCCTTGTGGTGCATTATTATTAGTATTTCCAGGTGCTGCTGTTGATTGCATAGGTCCTTGCTGTCCACCCATAACGTCATTAGGATTTCCCGATGCTATGCCCTGAGGTCCTTGCCCTTGATTGACGGTCGAATCAGAGGCCAAAGTGCCTCCTCGTGTATGTCCTTTTGAATGTTTTGCATATGCTTGTATCGGTAGGAGATTTATTGTTCCTACTAATGCCACAGTCACTGCTACGGCTACAACGATTGCTAAAATTGTGTGGTTCATACAGGTCTAATATTAGTATCTATATATTTGAGCTTTCAAGCTTAATGCCCTACGTTAAATTAATTGGTAAGTAATAGCTAATATTACTATAATAAATAAATAGATATATCACTTAAATTCCAATTGTACTAAATTGGTATCGAATCCTGCTTCACTCCTATTTTTGAGTTACAAAATGCGCTACTCTTCATTGAAGCCAGAGCGCGCGTATTTTATGCTACTAGGGCTGTCTAACTGAATCAGTCATTGGTGATCCAAAATGGATCTAGTTAATTACGGAAAGGAAAGTCTGATTCCATCTCTAGACAGAGACTTTTGAACCTGATCAATTATGTTACTAGCCAAACCACCACCATGACCGAAGTTATAGCTCATACTGAAATGACTATGTGTGCTGCTGTCGCCACTATTGCTGCTGTCGCCACTATTGCTGCTGTCGCCACTATTGCTGCTGTCGCCACTATT
>JBEVTH010000215.1:0-4467 GCA_041156085.1 Candidatus Nitrososphaera maunauluensis | reverse complement strand
TTTGGATAATCTCTATTCCTTCGGTATCAACTCCTTCTTCTATAGCTTTTATTCTGTCCTTAGCATCATTGCCATTTTTCCATAATTCTTCGAATAAAGAATTAAAGTGACTTACATACAATGGTTCATTACTAATTAAGAAACTCTGGCTTACATTATGACCTCCCATCTTCTCTATTGTAAGAGCAACTTCTTTTTGTGATACACCAAAATTCAGGGGCGGCATATTCTTAATATGCCTTATTTGTATTCCAGATTCATGGAATATTTTTACTAATTCCAGGTTATCTTTATCTATGTTAATAATCCATCTTAATCCATCATTACCGCCACCAATATTGTTATCGGTTCTTCTATTCTTTTCAATTATCCTCTTGTATGAATCAAAGAAATATTTGTAACTCATTTGCATTCCACCAAATGCTGAGCAAATTGATAATTTGTCAGTGCTATTGTTTAAACGGTTTATTTCTGTGATAATCTCATCTTGCTTTTCTAATAGTCTGGTTCTAATAGGTATTATTCCTTCTTCTAGTTCTCTTATCTTCAGCTCAGCAGGAATTGCCATATTCCACAACGTATCAAATATGTATTGACCCTGTTCTACAACTTCTTTAACGCTGCTGAAAATAACTTGTGTCAATGGCTTTGCTTCTTCTAAGAGTGTAGTAGCCATATATTCAGATTCACTAACAGCTATTCCTCCTTTAACTCCGTTCAAATGTCGTAGTTCATCGACTAATTTCATTAACTCCTTACAATGGTGAATATTGTCTTTTGTAATTTCAGTAAAAGCTCTTATTTTCCCTCCTCTTTTTCATATGTCAATATATCCGTTCTTGTATTCTGGTATATCTACTACTATCGATGGAGCTCTATGGTCAAAATAAATATCCATTCTCTCCTTTACATTGGACATAAAATATACACCTCTTCCTACGGCATTCTCTACTCCATATAGTATCTCAGATCTCTTTTCTGGAGAACTTGATGGAGGAAGAGGATGAATGCTCAATATAATTATAAGATGCAGATGTTACTTATAAAAATAAGTCACTTATCTATAGTGGGTATAATAAGTGATACATAACTGCCTCGTCATGCGATACGATTTTTGTAGGTGAAACAAGTTCTGTTTTTGGTATTTCTTTACTTTCTTAATGCAGAAAAAGACATACAATATCAGAGCTTTCCAATAGAAGAGTTGGTAGAAAGAGTAAATGACATGATAATGATGTATATGGGATAAAAGTGTGTTTGAATATCACCATTATACCTCGGTTAGGCTCTTTATATCTCCCTTTTTTGATTTACAACTGCTCCGTTAATGTTTTATACTTACAAATCAAGTAGTAATTTTGAATAGATTCTTTGACAATTACGCGACCATCACCAGACACAATCACTGAAAGGACTGAGGTATTAGAAGATGAACAGACTGTAGTAAATACAGTATTACAATTTACCTCGAATGCAAAAAATAGAATCGATGCATGTATAGATTATAGTCGGCCATATTTAGCTATTCAAATTGAAGATCTAAAGAAAGCATTTCTTGATGCCAAAAGTAGAGGTGTGAAACTAAGATACATTACAGAAATTACTGAGAATAATGTTGGCTATTGCAAAGAGTTAATAAAAATGGTTGATGAGGTCCGTCATATTGACGGGATTAAAGGTAGCTTTTATTTAAATGAAACAGAATACATAGCTCCTGCAACATTTCATGCAAAAGGAAAACCAGCATCCCAGATAATCCATAGCAATGTAAAAGAAATTGTAGAACATCATCAGCATTATGTCTTTGATACTTTATGGGCTAGAGCAATACCAGTCGAGCAGAGGATCAAGGAGATAGAAGAGGGAATGACACACTATGAAACTAGAGTATTAGGAAACCAAGATGAAATATTCAACAAAATAAAAGACTTTATTGATACTGACCTCACTAATAAAATAAGACTAATGCTTCAACCTTTTATACAAAAACAAGCTAAGGATGTAGAAAGACAATTGGAATTAATAAAGCAACTTCAATCCCAAATAGTGCAGCTACAAAAACAAGTATCAGAGAATAATCATATCATCCACTAGTAGTTAAGTCAGAATTTAAACAACTTGAAATTCTTCGTATTTTGGAGGCATAAAACGGTGGATGAAACCAAGTTGATAGTGGTTCTACTATATTTATGAAAAACGGAATAACCAACAACAATAGATATGATGCCCACATAATTGGCCACCAAGAGTACGTCACACAAAGAGAATAGGATAATTTAAAGCAAAGTGGTAATATTCTATGCGGAAGTAAAATATGATATACACACCCAGCTAGTAACATTGGTCAAATGCCATGGCTGTACTTTTAATGGTAAATCTGCTTGGAAGAGTGTTAATGAGAGATGGAAAGAAGAGACATCTCATTGGCTTGGTTGCAACTACCTTTGCTATTCCTGCAAAATCTTATTTCTTAATAATCCCTTTGGATATAAGCATCACGAAGAGCAGTATCTAACAAATCCAAAGGACAAAATCTTGATGAATTACGATGTGAATGTAATCAAATCGAATAAGAAGATAAGCGTATCGCAAGTACCCATAGCGAAACCTGTGATTGCGACTTACCAACTGAATTACCAAAGAGCTATTCCTAAATTTCTTATATAAGAAAAGAACATGTAAGCAAAATAGGACCAGTACCAATTTTGGATTCATGAGGAATTTCTGCCACCATAGCGTTCTAAAAGTCTAATATGCTTAATTTCAGCATTTCTTTCATTTCATTTCAGCAATGTAATCTCATGATTTCTTGCACCTAAGTCCCAAAACAAAGTCAAAGCAGCCTTGTTACGCAAATATATCTCATACTTGATTATTCGTTTTGTTCTTTTTTCAGCTTAATCATGGATGAGCGTGACTAAATCAAAGGCGAAAACTAAATTAACAAATATCTAATTTAATTTGGTTATGACAGCGTCTATAAATCCAAACGACGTTGACATTAATCCCGAAAGTCAAGAAAAGGATGAAATATCGTATCTCAAGTCGATGGATTCATTGATGAACGAACTTTCTGAAAAGTACAGAGATCTGAGTCGAAATAAAGGTCTTACTGACGAGCAAATCCTAAATTACGGTTTTAACATCGAGGATATTGCTAAGGAACATCATAATGGAGGATTTGGCCTGCAAGCAACAGGCGGGACTGTGTTAAACCAGAGACTTCAGCGGTTTGCAAATGAATCAAGCTATATACAGATTGACTTACAAACAGGCAAATTCTACCTTACCAAAGGGGGAATAAATACGTGCAGAAGAATTCAGAATCTATAATTCACATGTCAAGGAAGTAAAAAGTAAAAATAATAAGATAGTGATAATACACACATGTGCCATCATACAGCTTCTTTACTTCACTATGACACTTCCAACCATGACCATGTAATTCAGAGGTAGTTATATGTGCAGCAGATACAGACAAGATAGAATGGTTTGTTAACATGGTGAAGATAGGCGTATATAAAATCCCAGAGATTCAAAATGAGTATGCAAAGCTAAAAGACGAGGTAGAAGCCGTTGACTACAAAAAGACGATGGCAAAACATGTATTAGAGGATATGAATAATCAAATCACGATCCTATGTAGAACTCTATCAATTATCTGCAACTTGCAATAATAAAAGAAATGAGTTTGCATATTTACAATTTGGAATTCAAGTATTAGAAGAACATGTTAATGGATTAAATAATCAAAGGCAACAACAAGAAATTGAAAATGAAACCTTTATCTAAATAATATATGAATAGCTGGACGAGATGATATATACACGACTAATAGTAAATACTCTATCATATGTTAGGTGTAATATCTATAGTTGCTTCCGCAATTCGTAATTCAATCCCAGCTCCTTAACTATACTTCTATGACATTTCTTTTCGTTTTCACAGAAGCAGATTAATGTTATATTCTTATTGTCATTATTTTCAAATTTAGACAACCAGCATATCAGTTCTATAGATTTTGGATTATCCATCATCTCTTCAATAAATCGTTCTCTGTATCGGCTCCAATCTATTTTATTTGACTTAAAGTAATCATGCCATAGCTGCCTACTTGGCGCTAATTCTCTATACCATGCATCCCAACTCTCATTTTCTTTTTTGATATATCTTGGTCTAAAGCGTGTAATCAATATTCTAAAGCCATCAGATGGTTCTTGTGATTGCCGTAATGATTTGAGCTTTATTGTCATATCGTTTTTGTACTGTCTAGGAAATCAGATTATAACTGCTGCTGGTGTGTGAATTCAGTACCTGCCGTCATCTTTGTCTACAACAACTAGATCATACAACTGCCTGTTTTCTTCCTTTAACTTCTCTAGACTTATTGGAAAGTAGCCTTTGCTTGCACCTCTAAGACCTTCTTTTATCTTTATCTTGGCATTGAAGTTCAGCTTTTCTAGTTTA